>NZ_JBTOLC010000139.1:0-547 GCF_054551825.1 Streptomyces sp. L500 | reverse complement strand
CGAGTCGTGGGGTGTCCGGCCGGGGTTTGTGGCTGGTCATTCGGTGGGTGAGCTGGCTGCCGCGTATGTGGCGGGTGTGTGGTCGCTGGAGGACGCGTGCCGGGTGGTCGCTGCCCGGGCCCGTCTGATGGAAGCGCTGCCCGAGGGCGGTGCGATGGCGGCGGTGCAGGCGACGGCAGCGGAAATCACCGCGTTTTTGGGTGATGGTGTGGTGGTTGCGTCTGTCAACGGCCCGCGCCAGGTCGTGATCTCCGGCCGCGAGGAGGCTGTGGACCGTGTGATGGCCGAGGCGGCCGCCCGTGGGTATCGCGTGCGCCGTCTGGATGTCTCGCACGCTTTCCATTCGCCGTTGGTGGAGCCGATGCTGGAGGACTTCCGGCAGGTCCTGGACACCGTCGAGTTCCACACTCCGCAGATTCCCGCTGTCTCGAACGTGACGGGTACGTGGGCCGATCCGGACGCGTGGTGTTCGCCGGAGTACTGGGTGCGTCAGGTCCGTGAGCCG
This sequence comes from Streptomyces sp. L500, assembly GCF_054551825.1. Taxonomy (NCBI): domain Bacteria; kingdom Bacillati; phylum Actinomycetota; class Actinomycetes; order Kitasatosporales; family Streptomycetaceae; genus Streptomyces; species Streptomyces sp. L500. Next base: position 42 of record NZ_JBTOLC010000139.1, on the reverse strand, counting down.
GTCCTGTTCGCCGACAGCATCACCACCCTCCTCGATGCCGGT
>NZ_JBTOLC010000138.1:0-549 GCF_054551825.1 Streptomyces sp. L500 | reverse complement strand
CAAGACGAGCCGTCTGCGTGTCTCGCACGCGTTCCACTCGCCGCTGATGGCACCGATGCTCGCGCGCTTCCTGGAGGTCGTGGAGGGCCTGACCTTCGGCACCCCGGCCATTCCGGTCGTCTCCAACCTCACTGGGGAGACCGCCACCGAGGCACAGCTGACCTCTCCCGCCTACTGGGTCCGTCACGTCCGTGAGGCCGTGCGCTTCGCCGACGGCATACGCACCCTTCAGACCGCGGGCGTGACCCGCTTCCTGGAGCTGGGCCCGGACGGTGTACTGACCGCCATGGCCCGAGAGTCGGTGACCGACGAGGCCGCCGTGCTCGTGCCCGTCCTGCGCAAGGACCGGCCCGAGGAGCTGACGGCACTCACCGCCCTGGCACACCTGCACGTCTCCGGTGCGACCGTGGACTGGGCCGCCGTGTACGCCGGGACGGGCGCGCGGCGCGTGGACCTGCCGACGTACGCGTTCCAGCACCAGCGGTTCTGGCCGGCGGGCACGATCGCCCGTGCGGGAGACGTCCGCTTCGCGGGCCTGGGCTCCGCCGA
>NZ_JBTOLC010000137.1:0-586 GCF_054551825.1 Streptomyces sp. L500 | reverse complement strand
GAAGTCCGGCTTCAAGGGCAAGGTGTGGGTCTGGGCGCCCAAGGAGTACACGGACGACCCCAAGTACGCGAAGAGCGGCTTCCCCGTGATGATCGCCCTGCCCGGCGGCCCCGGCTACGGCACCAACTACTGGTGGGCGGGATTCAACTTCCAGGAGAACATGGCCAAGTGGTACAAGGAGGGCAAGGTCAAGCCCTTCCTGCTGGCCATGCCGGTGCTGAACCCCGGCCCGGACGACAAGGGGATCTACTGGGACGGCAGTGACATCCCCGGTCAGCCGAAGATGGGCACGTGGCTGACCGAGGACGTCCCGGACCTGATGCGCGCCAACTTCCGTACGCTCAAGTCGCGCGACGGCTGGGCGTTCATGGGCTCCTCGACCGGTGGGTTCGCCGGCCTGAAGGCCGTGCTGAAGCACCCGGACAAGTTCAAGGCCGTCATCGCCAACGGCCCCGACGTCGTCCCCGACTCGCCGCTGTGGAACGGCCACGAGAAGGAGAAGGCCGAGAACAACCCCGAGGTGCTGGCCAAACGCCTGATCGACACCAAGGGGCCGGACGTCTACCTCTCCTTCCAGGTCGGCACG
>NZ_JBTOLC010000136.1:0-679 GCF_054551825.1 Streptomyces sp. L500 | reverse complement strand
AGTCCCTGACCGACCCGGCCACCCTCGTCCCCGCGCTCCGCAGGAACCGGGACGAGGAGACGGCGATCGTCAGCGCGCTCGCCGAACTCCACGTCCACGGTGGGAAGGTGGACTGGACGTCCTTCTTCGCCGGGACGGGCGCGCGGCGCGTGGACCTGCCGACGTACGCGTTCCAGCACCAGCGGTTCTGGCCCACGGGCACGGCCGTACGCGCCGGGGACGTCCGGTTCGCGGGCCTCGGCTCCGCCGAGCACCCGCTGCTGGGCGCGGCGGTGGAACTGGTCAACACCGATGGCTTCCTCTTCACGGGCAGGCTGTCCGTCCAGTCCCACCCCTGGCTGGCGGATCACGCCGTCATGGGTTCGGTGCTGGTGCCGGGTACGGCGCTGGTGGAGCTGGCGCTGCGAGCGGGCGATGAGGCCGGTTGCGGCCTGCTGGAGGAGCTGACGCTGGCCGCGCCGCTCGTCCTGCCCGAGCAGGGCAGTGTCCAGGTGCAGGTCTGGGTCGGTGAGCCCGACGAGGCGGGCCGACGCGCGGTGACGATCCACTCCCGTACGGGAGAGGAGCCGTGGACGCTGCATGCCAGCGGTTTCCTCACCACGAGCACCGCGCAGACGCAGGAATTCGATGCCGCGGCATGGCCGCCGGCCGGAGCGGAAGCGGTCGACGTGGCGGGCGC
>NZ_JBTOLC010000135.1:0-704 GCF_054551825.1 Streptomyces sp. L500 | reverse complement strand
CGCAAGGCCGCGGAGGTCCATCGGGCCGAGGCGGCGACGGACGCGGACCGGCTGATCGCCGAGGCGGCCGAGATGGTCGAGGCGGCGCGCGCGGAGGCGGCCCGGTTCGAGGAGCGGGCGCGGGAGGCGGCGGACGCCCACCGCGCGGAGGCCGAGGCGGACGCCGACCGGCTGCGCGCCGAGGCCGCCCGCACGGTCGACGAGGCCCGGGAGGCGGCGAACGCCCGCCGGGCGGAGGCCGCGCTCCAGGCCGACGAGCTGATCTCCGAGGCCGTCGCCGAGGCGGAGAAGCTCGCGGACGAGGCCACGCGGACGCTTGAGGAGGCCCGTGAGGCCGCCGACGCGGAGCGGGCCGAGGCGGCGGCGGAGGCGGAGCGGCTGCGGGCCGCCGCGGCCGAGACGAAGGCCAAGGCGGACGAGCGGGCGGACGCCGTGGTCGCCAAGGCGACGGCGGAGGCCGAGCGGCTGGTCGCGGACGCGTCCGCGAAGGCGCAGCAGATGCGTACCGACGCCTCCGACGCCCTGGCATCGGCGGAGCAGGACGCGGCCCGGACGCGCGCCGAGGCCCGCGAGGACGCCAACAAGATCCGTGGCGAGGGCCGGGCGGAGGCGGAGCGGATCGTCAACGAGGCGGCCGAGCTGACGTCCTCCGCGCAGGACGACGCCGACCGGATCGTGGACGAGGCCCGGGAGGCGGCCAACAG
>NZ_JBTOLC010000134.1:0-726 GCF_054551825.1 Streptomyces sp. L500 | reverse complement strand
ATGACCGGCGACGAACTCCGGGCGCACGCCCCACGACTCCACCAGCCGGAACAGCGCCACCTCGACCGCGAACAACCCGGCCTGGGCATACACGGTCCGGTTTATCAGCTCCTCGTCCTCGCCCCAGACCACATCGCGCAGCGGACGCTCAAGGTGCTCGTCCAGCCCCGCGCACACCGCGTCGAACGCATCCGCGAACACCGGGAAACGGGAGTACAACTCCCGACCCATGCCCAGCCGCTGCGAGCCCTGGCCAGAGAACAGCACCGCCGTCCTGCCCGAGCCCACCGAGCCCTCGACCGCATCGGCGACGGGCAGCTCACCCGATGCCAGCGCCGCGAGCGCCCCCGTCAGCGACTCCGCGTCCGCGCCCAGCACCACCGCGCGGTGCGCGAAGCTCGACCGGCTCGACACCAGCGAGAAGCCCACGTCCACGGGGCGCTGCCCGTCGACGTGCGTCAGCAGGCGCGACGCCTGATCCCGCAGGGCCGCCTCCGTCCTGCCCGACAGCACCCAGGGCACGACCACGCCCGGCACCGGAACGTCCTCACGCTCGGGCTCCGGCTCGGCCTGCTCCAGGATCACGTGCGCGTTCGTCCCGCTGACGCCGAACGACGACACACCCGCGCGCCGCCGGCCGTCCTCCGCGGCCGTCCACTCGACGGGTGCGGTCAGCAGTTCCACCGCGCCCGCCGACCAGTCCACGTGCGTGGACGGCTCGTCGAT
>NZ_JBTOLC010000133.1:0-729 GCF_054551825.1 Streptomyces sp. L500 | reverse complement strand
GGAGAAGACACCCGCCACATGCGCGGCAGCGATCTCACCGATCGAATGCCCCGCGACGAAGTCCGGCCGCACCCCCCACGACTCGACCAGCCGGAAAAGCGCCACTTCGAGCGCGAAAAGCGCGGGCTGAGCAAAACCCGTCCCGTTCAACGCCTCCGCATCGTCGCCGAACATGACGTCCCGCAGCCCGTCGAAACGAGCCGTAATCTCGTCCAGCGCCCCCGCGAACACCGGGAACCGGGCGTACAGCTCCCGGCCCATCCCCAACCGCTGCGAGCCCTGGCCCGAGAACAGGAACGCCGGCTTTCTCCCGACGTCCCCGGTGACGCCGCGCGCGATCTCATGGGCCTCGTCGGCGCCCGCCAGGAGGACGGCGCGGTGGGCGAGGTGGGAACGGCCGGTGGCCAGCGAGTAGCCGATGTCCGCCGGGGAGTCCGTGCCCACCAGGGCCGTGATCCGCTCCAGTTGTGCCGCCAGGGCGGCCTCGGTCTTGCCGGACACCGGCCAGGGCACGACGGCCGGGGATGGTGCCTCGGGGGCCGGGGCCGGCTCCTCGGCGGGCTCGTCCGCCGGGGCCTGCTCGACGATGACGTGCGCGTTCGTGCCGCTGATGCCGAACGACGAGACACCCGCGCGCCACGGCCGGTCCACCTCCGGCCAGGCCCGGGCGTCCGTCAGCAGTTCCACCGCGCCCGCCGACCAGTCGACGTGGGTGGAGGGCTGGTCGAC
>NZ_JBTOLC010000132.1:0-773 GCF_054551825.1 Streptomyces sp. L500 | reverse complement strand
GGGATCGTTGAGCGGCTGGTGCCGGATGAGTTGTGGGAGCTGTTCCAGCGGGTGGTGCCGGAGGCGCCGGTGCGGCCGCAGGGCGGTGGGCGTCGCCGACACGGCGATCGTGAGGTGCTGGCGGCGGTCATGTTCGTGGCGACGTCCGGATGCACGTGGCAGCAGCTGCCGACCGCGTCGTTCGGGCCATCGGGGGCAACGGCCCACCGTCGATTCACGGAGTGGACGAAGGCCCGGGTGTGGGCGAAGCTCCACCGCCTGGTCCTTGACGAACTCGGCGCCCACGGTGAGCTGGACTGGAGCCGCTGTGCGGTCGACTCGGTGAACATGCGGGCGATGAAAAAGGGGATCTGACCGGCCCGAACCCCGTCGACCGGGGCAAGTACGGCTCGAAGATCCACCTGCTCACCGAACGCACCGGCCTGCCCCTCTCCGTCGGGATCTCCGGGGCCAACCTGCACGACAGCCAGGCCCTCGAACCCCTCGTCAAAGGCATACCGCCCATCCGCTCCCGTCGCGGACCCCGCCGGCGCAGACCCGCCAAACTCCACGCGGATAAGGCCTACGACAACGCTCACCTGCGGCGCTTCCTCCGCAGCCGCCACATCACACCCCGCATCGCCCGCAAAAGAATCGAGAACTCACAGCGTCTGGGGCGCCACCGCTGGACCATCGAACGCACCATGGCCTGGCTCGCCGGATGCCGCCGCCTCCACCGCCGCTACGAACGCAAAGCCGAACACTTCCTCGCCTTCGCCGGCATCGCCGCCACC
>NZ_JBTOLC010000131.1:0-783 GCF_054551825.1 Streptomyces sp. L500 | reverse complement strand
ACGGTCCTGACCCGGCGTACCGAACAGATACAGGATCAGGTCGTCATCGAGGGTGATTCGACCGAAATCCATCGCCACGGTGGTCGTGGTCTTGTCCTGGACGTGGCTCAGGTCGTCGATGCCCGCCGAGGCGGAGGTCATCACGGCTTCGGTGCGCAGCGGACTGATCTCCGAGACCGCCCCGACGAACGTGGTCTTGCCGACGCCGAAGCCGCCCGCCACCACGATCTTCGCGGACGTGGTGGAGCGGCCGACGCCTCCGCTAGAGCTTCCGAAGTCCACTGAGAACCCTTTCGAGCAGTGTCACATCCGGCGTACCGCCGGACTCCCCGCCGCCCGGCTGGTGGATCGCCACCATGCCGGCCTCCGCCAGGTCCGCCACCAGGATGCGGGCCACACCGAGCGGCATGTTCAGCAGCGCGGAGACCTCCGCGACCGACTTCACCTCGCGGCACAGGTGGCAGATCCGCTGGTGCTCGGGGAGCAGCCCACCGAGGTGCGCCGGGTCGGCCGTGGAGCTGACCAGTGCCTCGATGGCGAGCTGGTAGCGCGGCCGGGTCCGGCCTCCCGTCATGGCGTACGGGCGGATCAGCGGCTGGTCGTCTTCTTCTTCCCCGTACGGCGCGTGGTGTGAAGCACCGTACGGGCCGGGCGAGACGGGCGGGGTCATGAATCCTCCGGACGGGACAGCAGGATGGCAATGATGCCGTCGTGTGGCGGCCGGTGGGGGGTTTTCGGCCGTACGGTCGGACGGAAATCGCGGTGTGCGGTGGTCAGTTCAGC
>NZ_JBTOLC010000130.1:0-881 GCF_054551825.1 Streptomyces sp. L500 | reverse complement strand
GCGGTCCTGACCCGGCGTACCGAAGAGGTAGAGGATCAGGTCCTGGTCCAGGGTGATACGGCCGAAGTCCATGGCCACGGTGGTCGTGGTCTTGTCCGGCGCGTGGGTCAGATCGTCGATGCCCGCCGAGGCGGAGGTCATCACGGCTTCGGTGCGCAGCGGGTTGATCTCCGAGACCGCGCCGACGAACGTGGTCTTGCCCACGCCGAAGCCACCCGCGACGACGATCTTCGCGGAGGTGGTGGAGCGGGCTGCCTCGCCGCTAGAGGTTCCGAAGTCCACTGAGCACCCTTTCGAGCAGTGTCACGTCAGGCTGACCGCCGGCGGACGCATCGCCGCCGGGCTGATGAATGGCGACGAGTCCGGCCTCGGCCAGATCGGCGACGAGGATTCGGGCGACGCCGAGCGGAATGGAAAGAAGTGCCGAGATCTCGGCGACCGACTTGATCTCACGGCACAGATGGCAGATGCGCTGGTGTTCCGGCAACTGCCCCTGGAGCTGGGACGGCTGGGCCGTGGTGTGCACCAGCGCCTCGATGGCGAGCTGGTACCGCGGCCTGGTCCTGCCGCCGGTCATCGCATAGGGACGGACCAGCGGGTTGTGCTTGCCGCCCGAGGGGGACGACGACGCGCGCCGGTGTTGCTGGGACGGAGGCGGTACGTGCGGGGCGCGCTGCTGCTCCGGCATGGCGTGGTGGCTTGGCGTGGAGGGGAAGTCGAAGCGGTTCAACGGGGGTTGAGCCTGCTGGTCACCGCCATACGGGTAACCGCCGGGGGGCGTTGCCACGTTTCCTCCTCCAACTTGCCTGTCTGCTGCCGGTCGCGCCACCGCACCCTACGGCGCGGTGGCGCGAAACGCACTGCCTCTTGATTAGTTGAGA
>NZ_JBTOLC010000013.1:0-170356 GCF_054551825.1 Streptomyces sp. L500 | reverse complement strand
CGCGCCCGCAGGCACCCCGCCCGGGCTCGCGGCGGCCGGCCTGGGCACGCCCCGGCGAGGGCTGGCGGAGCTGCCGGACGCCTGGTCGGAGGCGCTGTCCGCGGCGCGCGCGGCCGGGGCGGAGCGGCGGCTGGGCCCGGTGGCGGACTGGTCCGGCATCGGCCCGTACCGGGTGCTGACGGGGCTCGCCCCGGAGCGCGCGGCGGACCCGGCGGTGCTGCCGCTGCTGGAACGCGCGCACACCGAGCTGGCCCGCACCGCCGAGGTCTACCTCGACTGCGCGGGCCAGGCGGGGCGCGCGGCGGCGGCCCTGGGCATCCACCGGCAGACGCTCTACTACCGGCTGGGCCGGGTGGAGCAGCTGACCGGCCTCGACCTGGACGACGGCGAGGACCGGCTGCTGCTCCACATGACGCTCAAGGCGTCCCGGCTGCGGCGTGGCTAGTCCCCGGCCGCGATGGCCTGTACGGGACACCCCCGGGCGGCCTCCTTGACGAGCGGGTCGCCCCCGCCGTCCTCCTTGCCGGGCCGGACGAGGCCGAAGCCGTCGTCGTCCTGGTCGAAGACACTGGGCGCGGTCAGGGCGCACATGCCCGAGCCGATGCAGACGCCCGAATCGATGCTGACACGCATGGCGGTGCTCCGTTCTTCGGTGGGATGCCGACAGTAGGACCGGTCACCAGGTGACCGGAAGGGCGAACAGCCCCTGGAGGGTGCCCGCGGGCTTCACGGGCACCTCGTCCGGAGCAACGGCCAGCCGCAGCGTCGGGATACGGGCGAAGAGGCGGGTGAGGGCGATCTCCAGTTCGGCGCGGGCCAGGTTCTGGCCGAGGCACTGGTGGACGCCGAACCCGAAGGCGACGTGGTGGCGGGCCGAGCGCCGGACGTCGAGGGTGTCGGGGTCCGGGTAGACGGCGGCGTCGCGGTTGACGACCGAGGCGGGGAAGAGGAGGCCGTCGCCGGCGCGGATGGTCACGCCGTGGAGCTCGATGTCCTCCAGGGCGACGCGCGGGAGCCCGTCGGCGATCGACAGCAGGCGCAGCAGTTCCTCGACGGCGCCGGCCATCAGACCGGGGTCGGCGCGCAACACGGCGAGCTGGTCGGGGTGTTCGAGCAGGGTGTAGGCGCCGAGGGAGATCATGTTGGACGTGGTCTCGTGCCCGGCGACGAGCAGGAGCAGGGCGATCATGACGAGTTCGTCGCGGTCCAGCCGGCCGTCGGCGAGGGGCCCGGCGACGAGCTCGTCGAGCAGCCCGTCCCCGGAGCCGCCGGCCGTCGCGGCCCGCCGCTCCTTCTCCTCGATGAGACCGTGGAAATACCCCATGAACTTGTCACGGGCGGCCCGCGCCTCCTCCGGCCCCTGCGCGCCGATCAGTTCGCGGGAGGTGCCCTCGAAGAAGTCGTGGTCGGCGTAGGGCACGCCGAGCAGATAGCAGATGGCCATCGACGGTACGGGCAGGGCGTACGCGGAGACGAGGTCGGCGCCCGGCCCCGCGGCGAGCATCGCGTCCAGGAGGCCGTCCACGGTCCGCTGGATCCAGGGGCGCATCGCGGCGACGCGCTTGAGGCCGAACGCGGGGATCAGCATGCGGCGCTGGCGGGCGTGGCGCGGGTCGTCGACGCCGATGAGGGGGAGCTCGCGCTCCCCCTGGGCCTCGGCGCGGGGCACGATCGCCGGGAAGGAAGGATTCTGCCGATCGGAGGAGATCCTCGGGTCGGTCAGCAGGGCCCGGGCCTCGGCATGGCCGGTGACGGCCCACACCTCACGGCCGTCATAGAGCCGCACCCGGGCCAGGGGGCCGCGGGCCGCCAGCTCCGGGTAGGCGGCCGGCGGCCGGTACGGACAGGTGCGGGCCTGCGGAAAGGCGGTGGCGGGGGAATCGGTCACGGACATGGGGCGACCTCCCGGACGGGAACTAGTATCCTCGGGCAACCAGTACACCGGATACCTCCGGTTACGTCCAGTACGCCCCGTCAACTCGCCCCCGCGCAACGCTATTTCGGCGTCAGCACCGTGCCCGCGACCACGCGGCCCATGCCCTCGACGACGTCCCGGCCCGACGGCACCTGCCGGGGGTCGATCAGCCACAGCACCCACAGCCCGGTGAAGAGGGAGTAGTACACGTGGCCGCTGGTCCGCGTGGCGTCCTCGGGGACCTCCGTGTCGTCGACGCCCTCGAACACCGCGACCAGCCCCTCGCGCCCGTACGGCAGCATCTCGGCGAACCGCCGCTTGAGTTCGGGGTGGTTGCCCAGCTGACCCATCACCTCCAGCTGCGCCGACCAGAACCGCTCGTCCTCCGGGAAGTTGGCGACGATGCCGTCGATGACGGCGGCGAGCCGCTCCTCGCGCGAGGCGGCGGCCCCGACGGCGCCGGCCAGCGTGTCGGTGATCCTCTCCCCCCAGTCCTCGGTGAGCTTCAGGAAGCCCTCCATCATCAGCGCGTCCTTGGACCCGTAGTGATAGCCGATCGAGGCGAGGTTGGCGCCGGAGGCCGCCACGATGTCGCGCGCGGTCGTGCGCACCCAGCCCTTCTCCAGCAGGCAGCACTTGGCACCTTCGAGCAGATCTTCGCGATGTCCCATGAGAAAACCCTAACCCGCCCCCATACGCCCGTCCCAGACGCACGTCTTATACAAGCGTCATAGACAAGCGTTTAAGACGTCCGTATAGTCGCTGCCATGACGAACAGCACCCGTGCCGGGCGCCGGGAGTGGACGGCTTTTGTCGTACTCCTGCTGCCCCTCCTCCTGGTCTCGATGGACGTCTCTGTCCTCTTCTTCGCCGTGCCGGCCATCACCGAGGACCTGGCCGCGACCGGCACCCAGCAGTTGTGGATCTTCGACAGCTACGCCTTCGCCCTGGCCGGGCTGCTGATCACCATGGGATCGCTCGGCGACCGGATCGGCCGCCGCAAGCTCCTGCTGCTGGGCGCCGCCGCCTTCGGCGCCGCCTCGGTCGCGGCCGCCTACGCGCAGAACGCCGAGACGCTCATCGCGGCACGCTTCGTCCTCGGCATGGGCGGCGCGACACTGATGCCCAGCACCATGGGGCTGGTGCGCAACCTGTTCCAGGACGACGCCCAGCGCACCAAGGCCGTCGGCATCTGGTCCGGCGCCATGGCCGGTGGCATCGCGCTGGGTTCGGTGCTCGGCGGGGTCATGCTGGAGCACTTCTGGTGGGGTTCGGTCTTCCTGATCAACGTGCCCGCGATGCTTCTGCTGCTCGTCTTCGCGCCGCTGCTGGTACCCGAGTTCAAGGACCCCCGGCCGGCCAGGTTCGACCTGCTGGGCGCGGCCCTGTCGCTAGGCGCGGTACTGCCCGTCATCTACGGCGTCAAGCGCATGGCGGCAGACGGCTTCAACACCACACTCCTGCTCTGCGTCGTCGTCGGCCTGGTGCTGGGCGCGGCCTTCGTCCTCCGTCAGCGCGGCACACGGGACGCCATGATCAGCCGCGAGCTGTTCCGCCACCGCGCCTTCGGAGCGGGCATCGCGCTCAACACCCTCGCGATGTTCGGCATGATGGGCGCCAACTACTTCACCACGCAGTACCTCCAGTCGGTGCTGGGCAAGGGCCCGATGGAGGCGGCGCTGTGGGGCACGCTGCCGTCGCTCGCCGTGGGCGTCGCGGGCCCGATGGCCACCGTCATCGCGCAGAAGGCGAACAGGGCCTACGTCATCACGGCGGGCTTCCTCATAGCGGCCACGGGCTTCGCCATCCTCATGAGCACCGGCACGAACTCACTCATCCTCACCCTGGTGGCCTGCGCCGTCATAGCCTGCGGCATCGTCACCGTGATGGCCCTGGTCTCCGACATGGCGCTCGGCGCCGCCCCGGCGGAGAAGGCCGGTTCGGCCGCGTCCCTGGTGGAGGCAGGCCAGGAGTTCGGCGGCGCCCTGGGCATGGCCGCCTTCGGAAGCGTCGGCATGGCCGTCTACCGCCACGACGTCACCCGCGACGCCCCCGCCGGGCTGTCGCACGGCGCGCTGGAGTCGGCGCGCGAGACCCTGGTGGGCGCCGTCTCGACGGCCGCCGCGCTGCCCGGCCGGACGGGCGGGGCGCTGGCGGCGGCGGCCCGCGACGCGTTCGTCCACGGGATGCACGTCGCCGCCGTCGGCGCCACGGCCGTCCTGGTCCTGGGCGCGGCCGTCGCGGTGACCGCCCTGCGGAACCGCGACGCGGACCACCCGGAGCCGGCGGTCACCGTCGGCCACTGACCACCTCAGCGGCGCCCCTCACCAGGGGGGCGCCGCTCCGGCACGCGCGGGGCCAGCCCGTCGAGCAGCCGGGCCAGCCCGAACTCCAGCATCGCGTCGGGCCCCAGCCCGAGGCGCTCGTCGACGGGATCCTCCAGATCGACCGCGACGCCGCGCACGAAGGCGGCGAGCGTGACGGCCGTGCCGAGCCCGCACTCGACGGCCGGGGCGACGGTCCACTCCAGCAAGCGCATCGCGTTCGGGGACAGCGACAGCCGCATGGTGGACACCGACTTCGCCAGCCAGGGGTGACGGCGGTAGAGCGCCCACTGCGCGCGGGCCGACGCCTCCAGCCGCGCCCTCCGGTCGTCCGGCCCGCGACCCGGCAGCCGGACCTCGCCGAAGACGGCGTCCACCACCAGCGCGACCAGCTCGTCCTTGGCGGCGACGTGACGGTACAACACCACGGTGGAGACGCCGAGTTCGGCGGCGACGGCGCGCATGGAGAGGGCGCCCGAGCCGCCGGCGTCGGCCAGGGCGATCGCCGTGCGGACGATTCGCTCGCGGGTGAGCGGCGGGGTCTCGCGGCGCCGGCCCCGGCGGGGCGGGCCGGCCCTCACGACGGCACCCGGCGCGTCGCCGCCGACGATGGTGCCGACGCCCGGCACGGCCCGCACGAGGCCCTCTTGCCGTAACACGGCGAGGGCCTTGGTGGCGGTGGCCAGGGCCACTCCCCACTCCTCGGTGATGCCGCGGGTGGAGGGCACCCGCTGGCCCGCGCGGAGTTCGCCGGAGGCGATGCGGGCGCGGAGCTCGGACGCGATGCGGAGGTATGGGGGCAGGCCCATGGGCCGAGGTTAGCTTTCCGCTCACCGCCGTGGGGCTACGCCCGCGCCTTCGGCGCGGGTTCTACCCCACCCACCCGCCCGATTACCCGGCACGGATTGCCCTGGGTAAGGGGCGGGCGGGGGTGGGGCGGGCACAAACCGGCGGCGTCCCCCGGGGGTGGTGACGTGAGGGGGCGGGGTGGGGTGGATGGGCCCTGGTAGGGGCGTAAGGAGCTCTTCGCCGCTGGGGCCAAGTGCGGGGCACCCGGCACCAAAGTGGCAGGCACCGCGAAGAGCTCAGCCCCGTAAGGGCCCGTCCGCCCCACCCCGCCCCCGACCCACAGACGGACGGACGGATCAGGCCGTCAGGTCGACCGCCCGCGCCGACGTCGCCCCGATCTCCTGCGCGATCTCCGCGAGCACAGCCGCCGGCACCGACTCGTCGACCGTGAGGGCGACCAGCGCCTCCCCGCCCTCCGTCGCCCGCGACACCTGCATCCCCGCGATGTTGATCTCCGCCTCGCCGAGGATCCGCCCCAGCGTGCCCACCACACCCGGCCGGTCCCCGTACCGCAGGAACGCCATGTGGTCGGCGAGCGTCAGGTCCACATCGTGATCGCCCACGGCCACGATCTTCTGCAGGTTCTTCGGCCCGGCCAGCGTCCCGGAGATCGACACCTCGCCACCTCCGGAGAGCGTGCCGCGCACGGTGACCACGTTCCGGTGGTCCGGCGACTCCGACCCGGTGGTCAGCCGCACCTCGACCCCGCGCTCCTGCGCGAACAGCGGCGCGTTGACGTACGAGACGGTCTCGTCGACGACGTCCTCGAACACGCCCTTGAGCGCGGACAGTTCGAGCACCTTCACATCGTGCTGGGTGAGCTCCCCGTACACCTCGACGTCCAGCCGCACGGCGACCTCGCCCGCCAGCGCGGTGAAGATCCGGCCGAGCTTCTCGGCCAGCGGCAGCGCCGGCTTGACGTCCTCGGCGATGACACCGCCCTGCACGTTCACGGCGTCCGGCACCAGCTCGCCGGCCAGCGCCAGCCGCACGGACTTGGCGACGGCGATGCCGGCCTTCTCCTGGGCCTCGCCCGTGGAGGCGCCCAGGTGCGGCGTGGCCACGACGTTGTCGAACTCGAAGAGCGGCGAGTCGGTGCACGGCTCGGACGCGTACACGTCCAGGCCCGCGCCCGCGACGCGCCCCTCCTTCAGCGCGGCGGCGAGCGCCGCCTCGTCCACGATGCCGCCGCGCGCGGCGTTGACGATCCGCACCGACGGCTTGACCTTGCGCAGCGCCTCGTCACCGATGAGCCCGAGCGTCTCGGGCGTCTTGGGGAGGTGGACGGTGATGAAGTCGGAGACCTTGAGCAGCTCGTCCAGCGTCAGCAGCTTGACGCCCATCTGGGCGGCGCGCGCGGGCTGGACGTACGGGTCGTAGGCGACGACCTTCATGCCGAAGGCGGACATCCGCTGGGCGACGAGGACGCCGATGCGCCCGAGCCCGACCACACCGAGGGTCTTCTCGGACAGCTCCACGCCCGTGTACTTCGAGCGCTTCCACTCGCCGTTCTTGAGCGCGGAGTTGGCCTGGGGGATGTTGCGGGCGGTGGCGATGAGCAGACCGCAGGCGAGCTCGGCGGCGGTGACGATGTTGGAGGTCGGCGCGTTGACGACCATCACACCGGCCTTGGTGGCGGCGGAGACGTCGACGTTGTCCAGGCCGACGCCGGCGCGCGCGATGACCCGCAGCCGCTTCGCCGCGGCGATGGCCTCGGCGTCGAGCCGGGTGGCGGAGCGCACCAGGACCGCGTCCACGTCGGCGAGCGCGGGCAGCAACTGCGCGCGGTCGGCGCCGTCGCAGTGCCGGATCTCGAAGTCCGGCCCGAGGGCGTCGACGGTGGCGGGAGAGAGCTCTTCGGCGATGAGTACGACGGGCTTGTGTGCCGGGGTACGAGTGCTCACGTGGTCTCAGTCCTCACTAGTCCTTCGCGGACGGCCGTCCCGACGGCCGAAGGCGGTGAAGGGGGCAGCCGCGTGGAAGACGCACGACACTGTGAGCCTGACGCGTTTGTGCTCCGCAGTGTATCGGTGGCGAGGGCCCCGGCCTGCTCCGTTGCGTAAACGTCACCCCTGCCGCCTGTACGCGGCGTACAACACGGCGATGGCGCCGGGACCGGAACATCCGGCCCCGGCGCCACGAAGACGACTCCGAACCAGTTCGGACTACTCCTTGTCGTCCACCCAGCTCATCAGCTTGCGCAGCTTCTTGCCGGTGGTCTCCAGGAGGTGGTCCTGGTCGGCCTTCTTGTACTCGTTGTACTTGGGCAGACCGGCCTGGTACTCCTTCATCCAGTTGTTGGCGAAGGTGCCGTCCTGGATCTCGGCGAGGACCTTCTTCATCTCGGCCTTGGTGCCGTCGTTGACGATGCGCGGGCCGGTGACGTAGTCGCCCCACTCGGCGGTCTCGGAGACCGACCAGCGCATCTTCTCCAGGCCGCCCTCGTACATGAGGTCGACGATGAGCTTGAGCTCGTGGAGGCACTCGAAGTAGGCGATCTCCGGCTGGTAACCCGCCTCGACGAGGGTCTCGAAGCCGGCCTTCACCAGCGCGGAGGCACCGCCGCAGAGCACGGCCTGCTCGCCGAAGAGGTCGGTCTCGGTCTCCTCGGTGAAGGTCGTCTTGATGACGCCGGCGCGGGTGCCGCCGATGGCCTTGGCGTAGGAGAGCGCCAGCGCGAAGGCGTTGCCGGAGGCGTCCTGCTCGACGGCGGCGATGCAGGGCACGCCGCGCCCCTCCTCGTACTGACGGCGCACCAGGTGGCCGGGGCCCTTGGGGGCGACCATGCAGACGTCGACGCCGGCCGGGGGCTTGATGAAGCCGAAGCGGATGTTGAAGCCGTGGCCGAAGAAGAGGGCGTCGCCGTCCTTGAGGTTGTCCTTGACGGACTCCTCGTAGACCTTGGCCTGGATCGGGTCCGGGACCAGGATCATGATGACGTCGGCCTCGGCGGCGGCCTCGGCGGGGGTGACGACGCGCAGGCCCTGCTCCTCGGCCTTGGCCTTGGACTTCGAGCCCTCGTGCAGGCCCACGCGGACGTCGACGCCCGAGTCGCGCAGGGACAGCGCGTGGGCGTGGCCCTGGCTGCCGTAGCCGAGGACCGCGACCTTACGGCCCTGGATGATGGACAGGTCGGCGTCGTTGTCGTAGAAGAGCTCGGCGGCCACGTGGGTTATCTCCTTGATTCCGGTGTTCCGGTGGTGCGTCCCACCGTATGACGGGTGGACGGGAAAGGGGGGCGGGGGTGGGGGAAATCGTCAGGCGGAGCGGTCGAGCGCGCGGAGGCTGCGGTCCGTGATGGACCGGGCGCCACGTCCTATCGCGATGGTCCCGGACTGGACGAGTTCCTTGATGCCGAAGGGCTCCAGCATCTTGAGCATCGCGCCGAGCTTGTCGGTGCCGCCGGTGGCCTCGATGGTGACGGCCTCCGGGGAGACGTCGACGGTCTTGGCGCGGAAGAGCTGGACGATCTCGACGATCTGGGAGCGGCTCTCGTTGTCGGCGCGGACCTTCACCAGGACGAGCTCGCGCTGAATGGCGGCGCTGTCCTCCAGCTCCACGATCTTCAGCACGTTGACGAGCTTGTTGAGCTGCTTGGTGACCTGCTCCAGGGGCAGCGACTCGACGTTGACGACGATGGTGATGCGGGAGATGTCAGGGTGCTCGGTCACCCCGACGGCGAGGGAATCGATGTTGAAGCCGCGGCGGGAGAACAGCGCGGCGACTCTGGCGAGGATGCCGGGAGTGTTCTCCACCAGGACGGAGAGCGTGTGCTTGGTCATGGGGTCGGCCTCGTGAGCCTCTCGTCTCGTGAGTCGGTGAGGGTCGTGCGTCGGGCGGCGGGACGTCATCGGTCGGTCGTCGCCGGTCAGTCGTCGTCGATGCCGTCGAAGTCGGGGCGGACGCCGCGCGCGGCGAGGATCTCGTCGTTGGAGGTCCCGGCGGCGACCATCGGCCAGACCATGGCGTCCTGGTGGACGATGAAGTCGACCACGACCGGCCGGTCGTTGATGGCGTTGGCCTCGGCGATGACCTTGTCCAGGTCGGCGGGGTCCTCGCAGCGCAGGCCCACGCAGCCCATGGCCTCGGCGAGCTTGACGAAGTCCGGCACCCGGGTCCCGGCGCACGGCTCCGTGCCGGCGCCCTCGGCGGAGCCGCCGTCGGTCACGGCGGGGCCGGTGTGGAGCACGGTGTTGGAGTAGCGCTGGTTGTAGAAGAGGGTCTGCCACTGGCGGACCATGCCCAGCGCGCCGTTGTTGATGACGGCGACCTTGATGGGGATGTCGTTGAGCGCGCAGGTGACCAGCTCCTGGTTGGTCATCTGGAAGCAGCCGTCCCCGTCGACGGCCCAGACCGTGCGGTCCGGGGCGCCGGCCTTGGCGCCCATCGCTGCGGGCACCGCGTAGCCCATCGTGCCCGCGCCGCCGGAGTTGAGCCAGGTGCGGGGCTGCTCGTAGCGGATGAAGTGGGCGGCCCACATCTGGTGCTGGCCGACGCCGGCCGTGAAGATGGTGTCCGCCGGGGCGAGTTCGCCGATGCGCTGGATGACCTGCTGCGGGGCGAGGCTGCCGTCGGCGGGCTGCTCGTAGCCCAGCGGGTAGGTGGCGCGCCAGCGGTCGAGGTCGGTCCACCAGTCGGCGTAGTCGCAGGCGTGGCCGTCGGCCTGCTCCGCCTGGACGGCGACGATCAGATCGGCGAGCACCTCGCGGGCGTCGCCCACGATGGGCACGTCCGCGGTGCGGTTCTTGCCGATCTCGGCGGGGTCGATGTCGGCGTGGACGATCTTCGCGTGGGGGGCGAAGGAGTCCAGCCGGCCCGTGACCCGGTCGTCGAAGCGCGCGCCGAGCGCGACGATCAGGTCCGCCTTCTGGAGCGCGGTGACGGCGGCGACCGAGCCGTGCATGCCGGGCATGCCCAGGTGCTGCGGGTGGCTGTCGGGGAAGGCGCCCAGCGCCATCAGCGTCGTGGTCACCGGGGCGCCGGTGAGCTCGGCGAAGACCTTCAGCTCGCCGGTGGCCTGGGCCTTGAGGACGCCGCCGCCGACGTAGAGGACCGGGCGCCGCGCCTGGGTGATCAGCTTGGCGGCCTCGCGGATCTGCTTGGCGTGCGGCTTGGTGACGGGCCGGTAGCCGGGCAGGTCGGTGTGGGGCGGCCAGGAGAAGACCGTCCGGGCCTGGAGGGCGTCCTTGGCGATGTCGACGAGCACCGGTCCCGGGCGGCCGGTCGAGGCGACGTGGAACGCCTCCGCGATGGTCCGGGGGATCTCGGCCGGGTCGGTCACCAGCCAGTTGTGCTTGGTGATCGGCATGGTGATGCCGCAGATGTCCGCCTCCTGGAAGGCGTCCGTGCCGATGGACTTGGAGGCGACCTGGCCGGTGATGGCCACCAGCGGCACCGAGTCCATGTGGGCGTCGGCGATCGGGGTCACGAGGTTGGTGGCCCCCGGACCCGACGTCGCCATGCACACCCCGACCTTGCCGGTGGCCTGGGCGTAGCCCGTCGCGGCGTGGCCGGCGCCCTGCTCGTGGCGGACGAGGACGTGGCGGACCTTCGAGGAGTCCATCATCGGGTCGTACGCCGGCAGGATCGCGCCGCCCGGGATGCCGAAGACGATCTCGGCTCCCACCTCCTCCAGCGAGCGGATGAGGGACTGCGCGCCCGTGACGTGCTCGACGGTGGCGGGCTGCTGTGCCGCGCCGCTGCGGGGCCGCGGCTGCGGATGATGGTGGGCCCCGTTGGCCTGCTCTGTCATCGACATTCTCTTCTCGAAGGCTTCGGTTCGACGGTTTCGACGGATGACTGGGTGATGCGGAAAACAAAAAACCCCTCGTGCCGTGAGGCAAGCGAGGGGAGCGCGCCGGGGTGGTCAGCAGGGCCTCATGGGCGGCCTGCTTCAGCCGACGCGCTGTCCAAGTACGAGAATTCGGGTGCGCATGGGATCGACCCTCCCTCTGGTGCACCAGAGGTGTCAAGTGGGTGGGACGGGCGTCTCATTATTTGAGCGCAATGGAGCATGGGCGAGGGCTCCCGCGCCGCCCGCCACTCCGGAGCGTACGGGCAGGGCGCCCCCGACGAGCACCTGGTTCCCGCCGTCCGTGGGATCACCCGGAAGGGTGGCGGCCAGGGCGTCGGGGATCAGGCCCGGCAGGGGGTAGGGGGCCCGGTCGAGGGCGTGGCGCAGCCGGTGCTCGTCGAGCGCGCCCGCGAAGGCCATGCCCTGGCCGTGGGTGCAGCCCATGGCGCGCAGGACGCGGGCCTGCTCCAGATCGTCCACGCCGTCGGCGACGGACTCCATGCCGAGGTCGCAGGCGATGCGCAGCAGCCCGGCGGTGATCTTGTGGAGGCGGGCGGATTCGGCCACTCCGTCGACGAGGCCGCGGTCGAGCTTGAGGACGTCGATGGGGAGGCGGCGCAGCGCGCTCATGGCGGCGTAGCCGGTGCCGAAGCCGTCGAGGGCGATGCGAACGCCGAAGCGGCGCAGGGAGACCAGCCGGTGCTCCAGCTCGTCGAGGGGCAGGCGGGGATCGCTGCCGGAGAGCTCCAGGACCAGTGATCCGGAGGGCAGTCCGTGGCGGAGGATGAGGGCCTCGACGTTCTTGGGGGGCAGCGACTTGTCCAGCAGCCGGGCGGCGGACATCCGGACGTGCACGGGGACGGTGTAGCCCGCGAGGCGGCGGCGGCCGGCCTGCTCGGCGGCCCGCTCCAGCGTCCAGCGGCCGAGCTCGGCGGTGCGGGCGCTCTCGTCGACCCGGTCCATTTCGGCCACGCGGAGGAATTCGTCCGGGGTGAAGAGGATGCCCTGGGCGGAGCGCCAGCGGGCCTGGGCGCCGACCGCGGTGATCCGGCCGGTGGCCAGCTCGACGACGGGCTGGTGGAGGAGGGCGAACTCGCCGTCGTGGAGCGCGGTGCGCAGCCGGCTGGCGAGCTCGGTGCGGCGCACGACGTCGGCCTGCATCTGGGGGGCGTAGAGCTCCACGCGGCCCTTTCCTGCCTGCTTGGCGCGGTACATGGCGAGGTCGGCGTTGCGCATGAGGGTGCCGGGGGTGATGTCGGGCTCGGCGAAGGCGACGCCGATGCTGGCGGCGACGCGGACCTCGGTGCCGCCCTCGACGAGATAGGGCTGGGAGAGGGTGAGCCGCAGCCGGTCGGCGACCTCCAGGATGCGGTACTCGCGGGCGGCGGGGTCGCGGGTGCCGTCGCCGACGATGAGGGCCGCGAACTCGTCGCCGCCGAAGCGGGCGGTGGAGTCCCCGGCGCGCACGGAGTCCTGGAGCCGGCGGGCGGCCTGGATCAGTAGTTCGTCGCCCGCCTGGTGGCCGACGGTGTCGTTGACGGCCTTGAAGCCGTCGAGGTCGATGAAGAGCACGGCCGTGCCGGCGTCGGTGACTCTCCGGCCGGCGAGGGCCTGCTGGACGCGCTTGGTGAACAGGGCGCGGTTGGGCAGGTCGGTGAGCGGGTCGTGCTCGGCGGTGTGCTGCAACTGGGCCTGGAGCCGGACCCGTTCGGTGACGTCGCGGCTGTTGAAGATCAGGCCGCCGTGGTGGCGGTTGACGGTGGACTCGACATTGAGCCAGTCGCCGCTGCCGGAGCGGAAGCGGCATTCGATGCGGGTGGTGGGCTCCTCGGCGGGCGGCGCGGCCAGGAAGCGGCGCACCTCGTGGACGACGCGGCCCAGGTCCTCGGGGTGGATGAGCGAGGCGAGCTCGGAGCCGACGAGCTCCTCCGCGTCGCGCCCGTAGACGCCGGCGGCTGCGGGGCTGACGTAGCGCAGTATTCCGGTGGGCGCGGCGATCATGATGACGTCGCTGGAGCCCTGCACCAGGGAGCGGAAGTGGTTCTCCTTCTGGGCGAGTTCCTGGGTGAGGGAGATGTTGTCGAGCAGCATGATGCCCTGGCGTACGACGAGGGCCAGGACGACCGTGCAGCCCGTGAAGAGGACGACGCGGTCGACGTGGTGGCCGTCGAGGACGTTGTAGAGGATGCCCAGGGTGCAGACGGCGGCCGCGAGGTACGGGGTGAGGGCGGCGAGGGAGCCGGCGATGGGCCGCCCGGCGGGCGGGGCCGGCGGGCGGCCGGGCCGGGCCGCGCTCTCGCGCTCCTCGCGGGCGACCCAGGGCGCGTAGGCCATCAGCATGTAGCCCGCGAACCAGCCGGCGTCGAGGATCTGCCCTGAGCGGTAGTTGGCCTGGAGCAGCGGCGAGGTGAACAGGGCGTCGCACAGGACGGTCAGGGCCAGGGCGGCGATGGCGGTGTTGATGGCGGAGCGGTTGGCCGAGGAGCGCTTGAAGTGCAGCGCCAGCACCATGGACACCAGGACGATGTCCAGCAGGGGGTAGGCGAGCGAGAGCGCGGCGTGGGCGACGGTCTCGCCCGCGAAGTGCGCGGTGTGGGCGAGGGCCAGGCTCCAGGAGAGGGTGAGCAGCGAGCCGCCGATCAGCCAGGAGTCCAGCGCGAGGCAGACCCAGCCGGCCCGGGTGACCGGGCGGCGGGCGAGCACCAGCAGGCCGATGATGGCGGGCGGCGCGAAGAGCAGGAAGCAGAAGTCGGCCGGGGACGGGCTCGGCACGTGCCGGCCGAGCACGACCTCGTACCAGCCCCAGACGAAGTTGCCGAAGCCCGCCATGGCGGACGAGGCGGCGAACAGCAGCCAGGCGGGGCGGAAGCGCGTGCTGCGGGTCCGCCCGTACCAGACGCAGGAGGTCGCGGCGAGGCCGGCGGCGCCGCTCAGGCCGAAGTCGCCCATGGTGGCGGCGAGCTCGGGCGAGCCCCAGCCGAGGGCCGCGCCCGTCGCGTAGCCCCCGCAGACGATGGCGAGGACGAGCTGCGGGAGCACGCCCGGCCCCCCGGCGGGGGCGGGCCGACGCGGGAGCGCCGCTCCGGGGGCGCTCACCGCTCCGCCGCCCTCAGCGGACCGAACGAAAGCTGTGATCGGTGGCCCCGTCGCGTCGGGTAGATCGTCCATTGGCCGTCCATCGCCCGTCGCCCCCCTCGAGTTCCGGTCCTTCGCCGCCCCCGTGCCGTGCCTGGAGCGGCCCCCGTCGGGACGATACACCAGAGTCGTCACTCAGGGACATAGCTCATATGCATAGCGTAACCAGCTGCCGGATTACGGATACGCAGCGCATCCAAATGCTGTCTCTGAGTGGTTCCGGTCCGTGACGACTACGCCGTGGCTACGACATTCCGCAGAGGCTCGTCCAGTGCGAATCTGGCCAGTTGATCGCGCAAGAGGGCCTTGGCGCGGGGCAGATAGGCCGAAGAAGGCCCACCCACATGGGGGGTGATCAGCACTCCGGGCGCCTTCCAGAGCGGGTGCCCGGCGGGCAGCGGCTCGGGGTCGGTGACGTCCAGGGCGGCGGTCAGCCGGCCGCTCTCCAGCTCGGCCAGGAGCGCCCCGGTGTCCACGACGCCGCCCCGGGCGACGTTCACCAGGAGCGCGCCGTCCTTCATCCGGGCCAGGAAGGCGGCGTCGGCCAGCTTGACGGTCTCCGGAGTGAGGGGCGTCGAGAGGATCACCACATCGGCGTCGGGCAGCAGTTCCGGCAGGTCCGCCACCGGGTGGACCGGACCGCGTGCCGTGACACGCGCGGAGCGCGCGACGCGTACGACCCGCGCGCACTCAAAGGCCGCGAGCCGGTCCTCGATGGCGGCGCCGATCGAGCCGTAGCCGACGACGAGCACCGATCTGTCGGCGAGCGCCGGGCGCAGTTCCGGCCGCCACTCCCCCGCGTCCTGCGCCCGGACGAAGCCGGGCACGCCCCGGAGCGCGGCGAGCGTCAGGGTCAGGGCCAGCTCGGCGGTGCTCGCGTCGTGCAGCCCGCGGGCGTTGCACAGCCGTGTGCCGGACGGCAGCGACGGCACCTCCGGAAGCAGCTCCTCCACCCCGGCGGTGAGCGCCTGGACGACCCGCAGCCCGCTCATCCGCGCCAGCGGCCGGGTCGCCACCGCGGCGCCCTTCATGTAGGGAACGCAGTAGAAGGCGCAACGGGCGGGGTCGGTGGGGAAGTCGGGGCCGCCGTCCCAGTGGGCGTAGTCCAGGCCCCGCGGCAGGTCGTCGATCTCCTCCGGGGGGATCGGCAGCCAGGCCAGGGGGCGTGCGGCGGAACCGCTGTGATCTGCACTCATGTCTGGAGGCTATGCGAAGGGGCCCCGACACCAGAGGTTAGTTTGGGGGCGAGGAACGGGAGGGGAACCGCGGGTGGAGCGCAGGACAATCGGTGCGACGGCGCTCGAGGTGGGCGCGATCGGCCTGGGGTGCATGCCGATGCACTGGGCGTACACCGCGTCCCAGCAGAGCGGGGAGGGCGCGCTGCGCACGGTCCACGCGGCCCTGGACGCCGGGGCCAGTCTCCTGGACACGGCCGACATGTACGGGCCGTTCACCAATGAGCTGCTGGTGGGGCGGGTGCTGCGGGAGCGGCGCGCGGAGGCGTTCGTATCGACCAAGTGCGGGCTGCTGGTGGGCGATCAGCACGTCGTCGCCAACGGCCGTCCGGGCTATGTGAGGCGGGCGTGCGACGCCTCGCTGCGCCGGCTCCAGACCGATGTCATCGACCTCTACCAGCTCCACCGCCCGGACCCCGAGGTGCCGGTCGAGGAGACGTGGGGCGCGATGGCCGAGCTGGTCTCGGCGGGCAAGGTGCGGGCGCTGGGCTGGTGCGCCATCGACGCGCGGGCCCGGCGCAGGTTCGGCTCCTCGGCCGGGGCGCGGACGGGGATGTACGACGCGACGATCGCCCAGCTGGAGCGGGTGCAGCAGGTCTTCCCGGTCAGCTGCGTCCAGGCGGAGCTGTCGGTCTGGTCGCGGGAGGCGCTGGACCGGCTGGTGCCGTGGCTGTCCTCGCGGGGGGTGGGGATGCTGGCGGCGATGCCCCTGGGGAATGGTTTCCTCAGTGGCACGCTCACTCCCGGCCAGGGCTTCGAGCCGGAGGACCTGCGGGCCCGTCACCCGCGCTTCACGGCGGAGATGATGGCCGCGAACCAGCCGATAGTCGCGGGCCTGCGGCGTGTCGCGGAGCGGCACGACGCCACGGCGGCGCAGGTGGCCCTGGCCTGGGTGCTGGCGCAGAGCCGGCACGTGGTGCCGGTGCCGGGCACGAAGAAGGCCGCGTGGGCGGTGGAGAACGCGGCGGCCGCCGGACTGCGGCTGACCGCCGAGGACTTGGCGGAGATCACGGCACTGCCCCAGGCGATGGGGTCCTGGTACTGACGGGGTGTACCGAGGAGGCCGGGTGAATCAAGGATCGGGGTGTATCAAGGAGGAGTGTCCCACTCACCCGAGAGGAACCCTTTCACCCGAGAGGAACCTTTTGCCGTGCACTTGTCCACCGGGCACCTCCCCCGCCGCGCCGCCGTCACGGCGGCGCTGGCGCTCTCCTCGCTGCTGATCGTCACGGGCTGCTCGGGCGACTCGTCGTCCGGCTCGTCCTCCGGCTCGGGCGGGGGCACCGCGCCCGCCGCGTCCGCCCCGCCCGCCGAGGGCTCCGCCGAGGTCGTCCGCACGGTCGCCGGAAAGCTGGACTCGCCGTGGGGCGTGGCCCCGCTGCCGGACGGCGATCTGCTGGTCGGCTCGCGGAACACCGGCCGGATCACGCGGGTCGCCGCGAAGGACGGCCGGCAGACCCCGCTCGGCACCGTGCCCGGCGTCGCGGCGGCGGGCGAGGGCGGGCTGCTGGGCCTGGCCCTCTCCCCCGGCTACGCCTCCGACCATCTGCTCTACGCCTACTTCACCACCGATTCGGACAATCGCGTCGCCCGGCTGCTGGTCGACGAGAAACGGCCGGAGGGGCAGCGGCTCGGCGCGCCCGACACCATCCTGCGCGGCATCCCCAAGGGCCAGATCCACAACGGCGGCCGGATCGCGTTCGGCCCCGACGGGATGCTCTACGCCGGCACGGGCGAGGCCGGGCAGCGGGACCCGGCCCAGGACAAGGGCTCGCTCGGCGGCAAGATCCTGCGGATGACGCCCGACGGCCGCCCGGCCCCCGGCAACCCCTTCCCGGACTCGCTCGTCTACAGCTACGGCCACCGCAATGTGCAGGGCCTGGCCTGGGACGCGGACAAACGGCTGTGGGCCTCGGAGTTCGGCCAGGACACCTGGGACGAGCTCAATCTCGTCGAGCCGGGCCGCAACTACGGCTGGCCCGTGGCCGAGGGAAAGGCGCACAGGGCGGGCCTGACGGACCCGGTGGAGCAGTGGCGGCCCGCCGACGCCTCGCCCAGCGGGCTCGCCTACGCGGCGGGCTCCCTGTGGATGGCCGGGCTGCGCGGCGAGCGCCTGTGGCGGATCCCGCTCCGGGGCGCCGGGCCCGCCGCCGCCCCGAAGGACTTCCTCAAGGGGAACTACGGGCGCCTCCGCACTGTTGTTCCTACGGGCGACGGCGGGCTGTGGCTGACGACGAGCAACACCGACGGACGGGGCCGGCCGACCGCCGACGACGACCGGCTGCTGCGGCTGAAGGTGACCTGACGGTCGCCGGACGGCTGACGGAGGGACCGACATGTTCAACGTTTTCGAGGAGCTGTTCAGCCCCGGGCGCGCCCACACCGAGGAGGAACACAACCGGCTGGAGCTCACCCGCGACGACGTCGGCGACGGGGACCCGGGCGCGGGCCCGATAGACCTCGACTCCGGCGTCGTGGTCGTCCGCCCCCGCCAGGGCTGAGGCCCCGGCGGGCGAGCGGCTCGGGCGGACGAGCGGCTCAGGCGACCACGACGTCCTTGCCCACACGGTGCCCGTCCGCGTCGGGAAGGGCCGGCAGGTCGTCCGCCGGCCGCCCGTCGGCCCCGCGCGGACCGTGGTCACCCGCCGGCGTCCCGCGCGGCCCCGCGAAGGCGGGCACCGCGTGCTCCGGCGGCTCGATGCTGATGCGCGGCAGGGCGCGCTCCAGCCAGGCCGGCAGCCACCAGTTGGCGCCGCCCAGCATGTGCATCAGGGCCGGGACCAGCAGCGTCCGCAGGACGAAGGCGTCCAGGGCCACCGCGGCGGCCAGGCCCACGCCGAACATGGCGATCACCCGGTCGCCGCTCAGCACGAAGGCCAGGAACACCGAAATCATGATCACGGCGGCCGAGTTGATCACCCGGCTGGTCTCCGCCAGGCCCACGCGGACGGCCCGGCGGTTGTCCCGGGTGGCCAGCCACTCCTCGTACATCCGGCTGACCAGGAACACCTGGTAGTCCATCGACAGCCCGAACAGCACCGAGACCATGACCACCGGCAGGAACGGCTCGATCGGGCCCGCGCCGCCGAGGCCCAGCGGCTCGCTGCCCCAGCCCCACTGGAAGACGGCGACGATCAGGCCGAAGGAGGAGGCGACGGCCGCGATGTTCATCGCCGCGGCCTTCAGCGGTATGCCGATGCTGCGGAAGGCCAGCAGGAGCAGCAGACAGCCCAGCCCCACCACGGTGCCCACGAACACCGGCAGCTTGCCGAGGATGACCGCGGCGAAGTCGTCGTACGCGGCGGTCACGCCGCCCACGCGGACGTCGAGGCCGGTGCCCCCGGTGGCCTTGGGCAGCACGGTCGTCCGGAGCCGGTCGACGAGGTCGCTGGTGGCGCGGGACTGCGGGGACGTCGTGGGCACGACGGTGATGACGCCCGTGTCGCCGCTGCCGCTGAGGACCGAGGGGGTCACGGAGGCGACGCCGGGGGTGTGGCGGAGGGTGTCCGGGAGCTTGTTGAAGGCGAGGCTGTCGGCGGCGCTGCCGAGGGGGGCGACGAGCGTCAGCGGCCCGTTGACGCCGGGGCCGAAGCCGCGGCCCAGCATGTCGTAGGCCTGGCGGGTGGTGGAGCCCGCCGGGTTGTTGCCCTGGTCGGAGGTGCCGAGGTGGAGGGAGAGCGTCGGCAGGGCCAGGATCAGCATCACGGCGGCGGCCGCCGCGCCCAGCAGCTTGGGGTGGCGCTCGACGCAGGCCGACCAGCGGGCGGCCAGGCCCGAGGGCGGCTCCTCCGCCCGGGGACCGTCGTGCGCGAGGCGGCGGCGCTCGCGGCGGCCGAGGGCCCGGGGTCCTATCAGCCCCAGCAGGGCGGGGAGCAGGGTGACGGAGGCGGCGACGGTGAGGACGACGGTCAGCGAGGCGGCGATCGCCACGCCGTTGAGGAAGCCCAGGCGGAGGATGAGCATGCCCAGCAGCGCCACGCAGACGGTGCCGCCCGCGAAGACGACGGCACGCCCGGTCGTGGCGACCGCCCGCTCCGCCGCGACGGCCACGGGCAGCCCCTGCCGCAGCCCCTTGCGGTGGCGGGTGACGATGAACAGGGCGTAGTCGATGCCGACGCCGAGGCCGATGAGCGTGCCCAGCATGGGCGCGAAATCGGCCACCTTCATCAGGTGGCCCAGCAGCACCGTGCCCATGGCGGCGGTGCCCACGCCCACCAGGGCCGTCGCTATGGGCAGCAGGCTCGCGGCGAGCGAGCCGAAGACGACGAAGAGCACCACGGCCGCGACCGCCACGCCGATGATCTCGCTGAGGTGGCCGCTCGCGGTCTCGGTGCCGGCGACGCCGCTGCCGCCGACGGCCACCCGGAGGTTGTTCCCGGCGGCCGCGCGCGCGGTCTCCACGACCCGCTTCACCTGGGCCTTGTCCGGTTCTCCGCCCTTGGCGACGAAGGTCACCGGGGCGTAGGCGGTGTGGCGGTCCTGGCTGATCCGGGCGGCTCCGCCGCTGCCGTAGGGGCTCTCCACGGCGGCCACTCCGGGCAGCCGGGCGATCTCGTGGAGCGTCCTGGTCATCCGCTGCTGGACGTCGTCCGCGCGGACGGTGCCCCGGTCGGTGTGCCAGACGATCTTGTCGTCGCCGCTCTCGCCGGGGAACGCCTTCTCCAGCAGCGCGATCGCGCGGGAGGACTCCGTGCCGGGGACGCCGTAGTCGTTGGAGTACGCGGAACCGCTCAGCGTCGCCGCGGCGGTGGTCCCGGCGAGGGCGACGAGCCACAGCACGATGACGGTGAAGCGGCGGCGGAGACACCACCGGGCAAGTGAGGCCATGACCTGCTTCCCGGGTATCGCGACGATCTCGCCGGGGAGACGACCCGTGCATGTCGACCGCTGAACAGAGGGGGGATCCGAACAGAGGCCCCGTCCGAGGGGCCTCCGGCGGACCACTGTGACAGCAGGAAAAGATCCTTTGTCTCTTTTGTGGGCTATACCACAAGCGGTCCGGGATTATGCGCGCCTACGCCCGGGCCGGTGAATCCGGCCGGCCGGGTCAGCGGAAGCCGCGCCAGCTGTGCGCGACGTCCACGACCAGGTGGTTTCCGCTCTGGAAGACCCGGAACGGCAGCCGTTCACGGACCCCGACGGCGATCTGGGTGTCACCCTCGAAGCTGGCGCCGAAGCGGGTGTCCTGGAAGGTGCGGTAGCCGCCGAGGTCCACCTCGGGCAGCGGCTCCCCGGCCTTTCCGTCGTACGTCCGCTGCATGGTGGCGGGGTCGTAGCTCGGCGCGGCGACCCGGACCTCCAGGATCGCGCCGCCGCGCACGGGGATGACATCGCCCGAGCCGTCCTGCTGGAACTGGTCGACGTAGCGGACGTGGAAGCCGATCGGGCGGCCGGTCCCGGGCCCGAGGAGGTCGAAGACGACGCGGTCGTAGCAGTCGTGACCGCCGGTTCTGATGTCCCGCAGCGGCTTGTGCCAGGCGACGGCGCTGTCCTTCGGCAGGCTCCCCCAGTCCACGGCCGCGCAGCCGGCCGCGGGCGGGGTGGCGGCCTTGCCCGCCCCTGCCGCCACGGCCGTCCCGCCCGGCGTCACCGCCATCGTCATGCCCGCTCCCACCAGCGCGAACGCGACCAGTCCCGCGCGCAACCGTCCCATGGAGGACCCCCAGCCTTCGAGTGCGGGCACGCCGACCGGCCCGCTGACGGGGATCATGCCGGACCGTTTCGTCCGATGAGGGGCGTACGGGCGAATTCCGGCCAACGGGGGCCGATCGCGGGTGGCGGACACGGCGACGGCCGCCCCTCCGGGGAGGGACGGCCATCGTGACGCGTTGACGCGGAGGAAGAGCTTTCGAGGACTCAGCCCTCGACGCCGAGCTTCTCCAGGATCAGCTCACGGACGCGGGCCGCGTCCGCCTGGCCGCGCGTGGCCTTCATGACCGCGCCGACGAGCGCGCCCGCCGCCGCGACCTTGCCCGAGCGGATCTTGTCCGCGATGCCGGCGTTGGCCGCGATGGCCTCGTCCACGGCGGTGCCCAGCGCGCCCTCGTCGGAGACGACCGCGAGACCGCGGGCCGCGACGACGGCGTCCGGGTCGCCCTCGCCCGCGAGCACGCCCTCGATGACCTGACGGGCCAGCTTGTCGTTGAGGGAGCCCTCGGCGACCAGCGCGCACACCCGGGCGACCTGCTCGGGAGTGATCGCCATGGCCGCGAGGTCCGTACCGGCCTCGTTGGCCCGGCGCGACAGCTCGCCCATCCACCACTTACGGGCCGACGCGGCGTCCGCGCCCGCCTCGATGGTGGCGACGATCAGGTCGACCGCGCCGGCGTTGAGGATCGACTGCATGTCGTGCTCGGAGACGCCCCACTCCTCGCGCAGCCGGTTGCGGCGCACGCGCGGCAGCTCGGGCAGGCCCTTGCGCAGCTCCTCGACCCACTCACGGGCGGGGGCGACGGGGACCAGGTCCGGCTCGGGGAAGTAGCGGTAGTCCTCCGCCTCCTCCTTGACGCGGCCGGACGTCGTGGAGCCGTCCTCCTCGTGGAAGTGCCGGGTCTCCTGGATGATCGTGCCGCCGGAGGAGAGCACGGCCGCGTGGCGCATGATCTCGAAGCGCGCGGCGCGCTCGACGGAACGCAGCGAGTTGACGTTCTTCGTCTCGGAGCGCGTGCCGAACTTCTCGGCGCCCTTGGGCATCAGCGAGAGGTTGACGTCGCAGCGCATCTGGCCCATCTCCATGCGGGCCTCGGAGACGCCGAGCGCCTTGATGAGCTCGCGCAGCTCGGCGACGTACGCCTTGGCGACCTCGGGGGCGCGCTCGCCCGCACCAGTGATCGGCTTGGTGACGATCTCGATGAGGGGGATGCCGGCGCGGTTGTAGTCCAGCAGGGAGTGCTGCGCGCCGTGGATGCGGCCGGTGGCACCGCCCACGTGGGTGGACTTGCCGGTGTCCTCCTCCATGTGGGCGCGCTCGATCTCCACGCGGAAGACCTCGCCGTCCTCCAGCTGAACGTCCAGATAGCCGTTGAAGGCGATCGGCTCGTCGTACTGGGAGGTCTGGAAGTTCTTCGGCATGTCCGGATAGAAGTAGTTCTTCCGGGCGAAGCGGCACCACTCGGCGATCTCGCAGTTCAGCGCGAGACCGATCTTGATGGCCGACTCGACGGCGATGCCGTTGACGACCGGGAGGGAGCCGGGCAGGCCGAGGCAGGTGGGGCACGTCTGCGAGTTGGGCTCGGCGCCCAGCTCGGTGGCGCACCCGCAGAACATCTTGGTCTTGGTGCCGAGCTCGACGTGCACCTCGAGACCCATGACGGGCTCGTAGGTGGCAAGCGCCTCGTCGTACGACACCAGTTCAGTGACGGTCACGGAAAACTAACCTCTCAGTCCCTGCTCAGCCCGCGAGGACGTCGTCGCTGTTCATACGGCGCAGCTCGCGGACGAGCAGGGCGACGCCGGTGACGATGGCGGCGGCGGAGACCACCGCGTCGACGAGCTGCAGGGTGTCCTGCTCGCCGCGCGCCTTCTTGGCCTGCTTGGCGACGCTGATGGCGCCGAACAGCGTGGTGCCGATGGACAGGTACGTGCCGGCCTTGGACTTCTTGAAGCCCTTGGCCTTCTTCAGTGCGCCCGACTTGCTCTGTTCGATGCTCACAGCGACGGTGCCTCCTCCAGCAGCGGGTGGCCCCAGCGCTCGGTGAACGCGGCCTCGACCGCGGCACCGACCTTGTAGAGCCGGTCGTCCTTCATGGCGGGAGCGATGATCTGCAGACCGACCGGCATGCCGTCCTCGGGGGCGAGGCCGCAGGGCAGCGACATGGCCGCGTTGCCCGCCAGGTTGGTCGGGATGGTGCACAGGTCGGCGAGGTACATCGCCATCGGGTCGTCGACGCGCTCACCGATCGCGAAGGCGGTGGTGGGCGTGGTCGGCGAGACGATCACGTCGACCTGCTCGAACGACTTGTCGAAGTCGCGCGAGATGAGCGTGCGGACCTTCTGCGCGGAGCCGTAGTACGCGTCGTAGTAGCCGGAGCTGAGCGCGTAGGTGCCGAGCATCACGCGGCGCTTGACCTCGGGGCCGAAGCCGGCCTCACGGGTGAGGGCGGTGACCTCCTCGGCCGACTTCGTGCCGTCGTCGCCGACCCGCAGGCCGTAGCGCATGGCGTCGAAGCGGGCCAGGTTGGAGGAGCACTCGGACGGCGCGATCAGGTAGTACGCGGCCAGCGCGAGGTCGAAGGACGGGCAGTCCAGCTCGACGATCTCGGCGCCCAGCTCCTTGAGGAGCTCGACGGACTCGTCGAAGCGCTGGAGCACGCCGGCCTGGTAGCCCTCGCCGCGGAACTGCTTGACGACACCGACGCGCATGCCGGCGACGGAGCCGTTGCGCGCCGCCTCGACGACCGGCGGGACCGGGGCGTCGATGGAGGTGGAGTCGAGCGGGTCGTGACCGGCGATCACCTCGTGCAGCAGAGCCGCGTCCAGGACCGTACGGGCGCAGGGGCCGCCCTGGTCGAGGGAGGAGGAGAAGGCCACCATGCCGTAGCGGGAGACCGCGCCGTAGGTGGGCTTGACGCCGACGGTGCCGGTGACGGACGCGGGCTGGCGGATGGAACCGCCGGTGTCCGTGCCGATGGCGAGGGGGGCCTGGAAGGCCGCGAGGGCGGCGGAGGAGCCGCCGCCGGAGCCGCCGGGGATCTTGGTGAGGTCCCAGGGGTTGCCGGTGGGGCCGTAGGCGCTGTTCTCGGTGGAGGACCCCATGGCGAACTCGTCCATGTTGGTCTTGCCGAGGATGACGACGCCGGCGTCCTTCAGACGCTTGGTGAGCGTCGCGTCGTACGGCGGGATCCAGCCTTCGAGGATCTTGGAGCCGACGGTGGTGGGGACGCCCTTCGTGGTGAAGATGTCCTTCAGCGCCAGCGGGACGCCGGCCAGCGGGCCGAGCTTCTCGCCGCGCTCGCGCTTGGCGTCCACCTCGCGGGCCTGGGCGAGCGCGCCCTCGCGGTCGACGTGGAGGAAGGCGTGCACCTTCTCGTCGACGGCCTCGATGCGGGCCAGGTGGGCCTCGGTGACCTCGACGGCCGTGAGCTCGCCGGAGGCGACCTTCTCGGCGATCTCGGCCGCGGTGAGCTTGATGATGATGTCAGTCATCGTGGTTCAGTCCTCCCCCAGGATCTGCGGCACCTTGAAACGCTGCTGCTCCTGGGCGGGGGCGCCGGAGAGCGCCTCCTGGGGGGTCAGCGACGGGCGGACGACGTCCGCGCGCATGACGTTCGTCAGGGGCAGCGGGTGGGAGGTCGGCGGTACGTCCTCGTCGGCCACATCGGAAACGCGGGCGACCGCGCCGATGATCACGTCGAGCTGTTCGGCGAAGTGGTCGAGCTCTTCGGCCTTCAGCTCCAGACGCGACAGCCGGGCGAGGTGGGCGACCTCCTCGCGCGTGATGCCAGGCATGCAGCGATCCTCAAGGGTGGGATGTATGGGTTTTCGGCCCAATCCTATGGCTCCGGCGGCCGTGCCCGCGAAACGGTTTCGCTGGGCGCTCGGCCTTTGGCGCTTTCGGGTGCCCCGGGGAGGACCTTTTCACCGTTTCCCGAGGGGACCGGCTACGTGACCGCGTCCTCCTCCGTCGGTGCGGGGGCCGCCGTCAGTGGGGGGTCGCTGTGGATGCCGGGTTCGCGGAGGCGGAGCCAGGCCGTGGTCTCGTCCGGCGGCATCGCCGCCGCGACGAGCCAGCCCTGGACCGCGTCGCAGCCGAGATCGCGCAGCCGTTCCCACGTCTCGTCGTCCTCGACGCCCTCCGCGACGACGAGGAGGCCCAGGGAGTGGGCGAGGTCGAGGGTGCAGCGGACGATCTCGGCGTCCTCGTTGTCGATGGCGAGCCGGGCGACGAAGGAACGGTCGATCTTCAGCTCGCTGACCGGGAGGCGGCGCAGGTGGACCAGCGACGAATACCCCGTGCCGAAGTCGTCGAGGGACATCTTCACGCCGTGGCCGGTGAGCCCGGCGAGCGTGTCGGCCGCGCGCTGGGGGTCCTCCAGCAGCACGTGTTCCGTTATCTCCAGCTGGAGCGCCCCGGGGGGCACGCCGTGGCGGGCGAGGCGGGCGGCGACGGAGCCCGCGAAGCCCGGGGTGTGGACGTCGCGCGGGGAGACGTTGACCGCGACGGGGACTTCCAGGCCCATGGCCCGCCACTTCGCCACCTGCCCGAGGGCGGTCTCCAGGACGTACTCCGTCAGCCGGGGCATCAGGCCGGACGATTCCGCGATCGCGATGAACTCGTCCGGGGAGACCCGGCCCCGCTCCGGGTGAACCCAGCGGACCAGGGCCTCCAGGCCCTCCACATGGCCGTCGAAGCCGACCTTGGGCTGGTAGTGGAGCTCGACCTCGCCGGCGTCCAGCGCGCGGCGCAGGTCGCCGAGGAGGCCGAGCCGGTCGGGGGTGTTGCCGTCGCGGCGGGCCTCGTAGACCTCGACGCCGCTGCGGTCGCGCTTGGCCTGGTACATCGCCACGTCGGCGCGGCGCAGCAGCCCCTCCGCGTCCAGGGCGTGGTCGGGGTAGACGGCGACGCCGGCGCTGGCCTCCAGGACGAGGGTGAGCCCGTCCAGGTCGAGGGGGGAGCCGAGGTCGGCGACGAGCGTACGGGCGACCCGCTGGGCGCTGGTGAGGGAGTCGGCGGTGGGCAGCAGCACGGCGAACTCGTCGCCGCCGAGGCGGGCGGCCTCCGCGTCCCGGGGCAGGGCGAGCCGGAGTCGTTCGGCGATCTGGAGGAGCAGCCGGTCACCGGCGAGGTGACCGAGGGTGTCGTTGACGGAGCGGAAACGATCGAGGTCGATCAGGACGAGCGCGGCGCGGGCTCCGGCCCGTTCGGCCTCGTCCAGGGCGGTCCAGGTGCGTTCCAGCAGCCACTGACGGTTGGGCAGCCCGGTGAGGGGGTCGCGCAGTTGTTCCTCGGCGCGGGCGCGGGCGATCCAGAGGGTGGAGTCCAGCGCGATGAGCGGGACCGCGAAGAGCGGGAGGAGGACGGGCGAGTGGTCGGCGACGACCGCGATCAGCGGGGCGATGCCGACGAGGGCGATGCCGACGAGGGCCTGCCGCATCAGGGCGGTGCGGGCGATGCTGCTCAGCGCGGCGCGTGGGGCCGTGAACCGCCAGAGGAGCGCGCGGGTGACGGCGAGGTAGAGGAAGGCGGCGAGGGCGATCTTGGGGGCTGCGGAGAGCCGCCAGGTGTCGGGCAGCCAGGGGCTCTCGACGCCGGCGGTGGTCCCGCAGGCGGCGAGGGCGAGCCCGGCGGCCCCGATGCCGAGGATGTCGACCGCGCCGTGGCGTAAGGCCTGCCGCCAGCGGTGGCGGCGGGCGGCGGCCACGAGGGTGACGACCGCGATGCTGATCAGGACGGCCGGGAGCCAGCCGTACAGGAGGAGGACGGCCAGGGTGAGGGCGGCACCGGAGCCGGTGCCGCCCCACCAGCGGTCCCGGCCGAGGGCGACGAGGTGGGCGACGATCAGCGCGGTGAGGGTCGCGAGCGACCAGCCGACGGTCTGTCCCGGGAAGAGGGCCCGGCCCGAGGCGACCGCGCGCAGCACGCCGACGGAGAGCCCGAGCGCGGCCAGGGCCACGCAGACCGTCGGCAGGCCGGGCGGGGCGAGCCGCCGCGGCCGCGATGCCGGTTCGGCGCTGTCGGTGGTGGGTTTCATGCCCGTCCCTCTCACAGCCGGCGGTGCCCGCGCCACGGCAGGCGCACATCTCAACAGTAGGCCGCAGAAGGCTACGGCGGGCAGCGATCGGCAGGGGTTGCCCGAATGCGATCCGGCGTTCTGTAGCCATCTGGTACGCGCTGTAGGGGTAATGCCCACTGCCTATGCGGGCATTACTCCGCTGGGGTGGCCTCCTGGGGCACGGCCGCCTCGCGCGCCGCCTCGGGGCCTTCCTCCAGCAGGACGGTGAAGCCGTCCTCTTCGAGGACCGGGACCTTCAGCTGCATCGCCTTGTCGTATTTCGAACCGGGGTTGTCACCGACGACCACGAAGTCCGTCTTCTTCGATACCGACCCGGTCACCTTCGCGCCCCGGCTCTGCAGGGCCTCCTTGGCGGCGTCCCGGGTGAAGCCCGTGAGGGTGCCGGTGACGACGACGGTCAGCCCGGCGAGCGGACGCGGGCCTTCCGCCTCGCCGGCCTCCTCCTCCATCCGGACACCGGCGGCCCGCCACTTCTCGATGATCTCGCGGTGCCAGTCCTCGGCGAACCACTCCCGGACGGCGGTGGCGATGGTGTCGGAGACGCCGTCGACGGCGGCGAGCTCCTCCTCCGTGGCCTCGGCCATCCGGTCGACGGAGCGGAACTCGCGGGCCAGCGCCGCCGCGGCGACGGGACCCACATGGCGGATGGACAGGCCATTGATGATCCGGGCCAGCGGGCGCTGCTTGGCGGCCTGGATGTTCTCCAGCATCGCCAGGGCGTTCTTCTTCGGCTCGCCCTTCTGGTTGGCGAAGAAGGTGACGACCTTCTCCTTGCCCGTCTTGGGGTCGACCTTGGGCAGGCCGCTGTCCTGGTCCCGGACGTAGGACTTGATGGGCAGCAGCTCCTCGATCGTCAGATCGAAGAGGTCGCCCTCGTTGAGCATCGGCGGGGTGGCGGGCTCCAGGGGCTGGGTGAGGGCCGAGGCGGCCACATAGCCGAAGTTCTCGATGTCGAGGCACTCGCGGCCCACGAGGTAGTACAGCCGCTCGCGGATCTGGCCCGGGCAGGAGCGGGCGTTGGGGCACCGGAGGTCGATGTCGCCCTCCTTCATCGGGCGCAGCCCGGTGCCGCACTCCGGGCACTCGGCGGGCATCACGAACTCCCGTTCGGTGCCGTCGCGCAGGTCCACGACGGGGCCGAGGACCTCGGGGATCACGTCGCCGGCCTTGCGGATGACGACGGTGTCGCCGATGAGGACGCCCTTGGCCTTGACGACCTCCTGGTTGTGGAGGGTGGCGAACTCGACCTCGGAGCCGGCGACCGTGACGGGCTCGAAGACGGCCTGCGGCGTCACCCGGCCGGTGCGGCCGACGCCCACCCGGATGTCGAGGAGCTTGGTGTTGACCTCCTCCGGCGGGTACTTCCAGGCGATGGCCCAACGCGGGGCGCGCGCGGTGGAGCCGAGCCGGCCCTGCAAGGGGATCTCGTCGAGCTTGACGACGACGCCGTCGATCTCGTGCTCCATCGAGTGGCGGACCTTGGGCTGCCCGTAGTGCGCGATGAACTTCCGCACCTCCTCCAGCGAGCCGAAGACCTCGGCGTGCGCGGCGGTGGGCAGGCCCCACTCCCGCAGCAGCTCGTAGGCATGCGACTGGCAGTCGATGTCGAAGCCCTCACGGGCGCCGACGCCGTGCACCACCATGTGCAGCGGGCGGGTGGCGGTGACGCGCGGGTCCTTCTGGCGCAGCGAACCGGCCGCCGCGTTGCGCGGGTTGGCGAAGGGGGCCTTGCCCGCCTCCACCAGACGGGCGTTGAGCTCCTCGAACTTCTCCATCGGGAAGTAGACCTCGCCGCGCACCTCGACGAGGGCGGGGATCCGGTCGCCCTGGAGCCGGTCGGGGACCTCGGCGATGGTGCGGACGTTCGGCGTGATGTCCTCGCCGGTGCGGCCGTCGCCGCGGGTGGCGGCGCGGGTGAGACGGCCGTTCTCGTAGGTCAGGTTGACGGCGAGGCCGTCGACCTTGAGCTCGCAGAGGAAGTGGTAATCGGCGCCCTCGCCGAGGTCCTTGACGATGCGCTCGGCCCAGGCGGCCAGCTCCTCGTCGTCGAAGGCGTTGTCGAGGGAGAGCATGCGCTCGCGGTGCTCGACGGCGGTGAACTCCGTCTCGTACGCCCCGGCGACCTTCTGGGTCGGCGAGTCGGGCGTGCGCAGCGGCGGGTACTCCTCCTCCAGGGCCTCCAGCGACCGCAGCAGCTTGTCGAACTCGGCGTCGCTGACGACGGGGGCGTCCTTCACGTAATAGCGGAAGCGGTGCTCCTCGACCCGCTCGGCCAGCAGGGCATGCTTCTCGCGCGCCTCGGCGGGTACCGCCGCCTGGGCCGCGAGCTCCTGGAGCTCTTCGCCTCGCCGTTCGACAGCCACCGTCTCGTCCTCCCGTTGATCCATGAGCGCCGTCACTCAGGGTTGTCTGCGAGTGATTTCGCCGCCCGGACGCAGTGGGCGAGGGCCGCGCGGGCATACGCGGGCGAAGCGCCCGCGAGCCCGCACGACGGGGTGACGACCACGGACTCCGAAAGAGACCCCGGTGCCAGCCCCAGCCTGCGCCACAGCGTCCTGACACCCATGACGCTACCGGCAGGGTCTGACAATGGGCCGTCCACGCCGGGCACCACGCCAGCGAAGAGGGTCGTGCCCGCCTCGACCGCCTCACCGATCGCATCGTCCTCACGCTCGGTGAGCAGCGAGAAATCGAACGAGACTCCGGTGACTCCCGCGCGGCGCAGCAGCGCGAAGGGCACGCCGGGGGCGCACGAGTGGACGACGAGCTCGGCGCCGGCCTCCGTCGCGACGGAGGCCATGTCCCGCAGGGCCCCTTCGACGACGGCCCGGTCGACGGCCCGGTGGGTGCGGTAGCCGCTGGCGGTGCGGATCTGTCCGCGCAGCACGGCGGGGAGGGAGGGCTCGTCCAGCTGGAGCACGAGCCGGGCGCCCGGCACCCGGCGGCGTACCTCGGCGAGGTGGCCGCGCAGGCCCTCGGCCAGGGAGGCCGTGAGGTCGCGGCAGGCGCCGGGGTCGGCGAGGGCGGCCTCGCCGCCGCGCAGCTGGAGGGAGGCGGCCAGGGTCCAGGGGCCGACGGCGGAGACCTTCAGGGCTCCTTGGTGGCCCTGGGTGAACTCCTCGAGCGCGTCCAGGTCCTCGCCGAGCCAGGAGCGGGCGCGGCGGGTGTCGCGGCCGGGCCGGTCGCTGACGCGCCAGCCGCTGGGCTCCAGATGGGCGAAGACCTCGACCAGCATCCCGGCCGTGCGGCCGATCATGTCGGCCCCGGGCCCGCGCGCGGGCAGTTCCGGGAGGTGGGGCAGCGTTTCCAGCGACCCGGTGACGGTCTTCGCGGCCTCGCGCGCGTCTCCCCCCGGCATCGAACCGACGCCGGTGGCGGCCCCCGCGCCCCAGCTCCTGACGTTGCTCTTCTCGCTCACTGAAGGAAGGGTACGAGAAAGGGGCCGCCCCGACGGGAGTCGGCCCTCAGCCGCCCGAGTACCCCGGGCGGACCGTCAGGTCGTTGATCTCCGCGTCGCGCGGCAGGTCCAGGGCGAGCAGGATCGTCGACGAGACCGACTCCGGGCTGATCCACTTGCCCGGCTCGTACTCCTTGCCCTCCTGCTGGTGCACCTTCACCTGCATGGCGGTGGCCACGCGTCCCGGGTAGACGCTGGTGACGCGCACGCCGTGGGTGTGCTCCTCGGCCCGCAGGGAGTCCGCGAGCGCCTTCAGGCCGTGCTTGCTGGCCGCGTACGCGCCCCAGCCGGGGTTGGCGCGCAGCCCGGCGCCGGAGTTGACGAAGACGACGTGCCCCTGCGAGACGCGCAGCTGCGGCAGCAGCAGCCGCGTCAGCTCGGCCGGCGCGACCAGGTTGACGGCGAGCGTCCGGTTCCAGGTCTTGGGGGTCAGCTCGCCGACGTCCCCGAGGTCGGCGACGCCCGCGATATGGAGGAGGGAGTCGATCCGGTCGGGCGGCGACTGGTGGCCGAGCGCCCAGGAGAGCCGGTCGGGGGTGTCGAGGTCGGCGACGAGGGTGTGGGCGCCGGGGAAGCGCCCGGCGAGCTCCTTGGCCCGGCCCGCGTCGCGCGCGACGAGCCAGAGTTCGTCGCCGCGTTCGTGGAGCCGCCGGGCGACCGCCTCGCCGATGCCCGACCCGGAGCCGGTGATCACATGTGTTGCCATGCCCCCAGCTTGCCCCACGGCGCGGGCGGCGGACACCGCCCCGTACCGCCGCGTCTGTCCCCCTGTGTGCCGTCTTCGGGTGAGCCGGACGCTACGGGCCGATTTCCTATGTCTCCGATATGGATTCGGAATCTTATGGGTCGCGAACAGATCACAGTGTTACCGGCGGTATCGCGAAAGCGGTAATGGCATGCCTAGCGTGACGCGGGCTCACCGGCGGCGTTATCCCCGCGCCGTTTTCCGTCATTTCACTGAAAGCAGCCATAGTGAAGATTCGCATGTCCCGCACCGCCGCCATATCCGGATTCGTCATCATCGCGCTCACCGGAGCGAGCGGCTGCGGCAGCGACTCGAGCGGGAAGAGCGGCACCTCCGCTGCCGCCGCCGCTGCCACCACCGACGGCTCCGGCGACGGCACCAAGGACGTCTCCATCTCCGACTGCGCATACGTCGAAAAGCAGGGCATCGCGGCCAAACTGAGCGCCATGAACCCCAGCGCGACGGCCACTTACAGCTACACCGTCACCGTGAAGTTCACCGCCCCGGACGGTTCGGCGATCGACCCGCAGGACTTCTCGCTCCTGTTCGTCCGCCCCGGCCGCACGGACAGCCACGACATCGCCGCCCCCTACAGCCCGAAGGCGGGAGCCCCCACGAAGGGCGCGAAGTGCGAGATCGCCAAGGTCGTGCGCGGCACCGGCTGAGAAAAGCCGTTCTGTTCCGGTCGTGTCACAGAAGCGGCCGGTGACCCGCTGGGATTTGGTCATGTGTAAACACCCCGTTAGCGTGACGTGCGCTTGTCAATGATCAAAACGATCAATGCGTCATCTCGTCACTTCATCGGGGGAGTTCCAGCATGAAGCTTCGTCATGTCCGCGCGGCGGCCGTCTTCGGAATCGTCGTCGTCGCCCTCACCGGCGCCCGGGGCCACCACGGCGCCAGCTGCGGCGGCGGATCCAGCCACCACAGCAGCGGCTCCTCCACGAGCGGGGGCACGTCCACGAGCGGCGGCACGAGCGGCGGCTTCAGCAGCGGCGGGACGACGAGCGGCGGTACCGCCACCGGTGGCACGACCACCGGTGGCGGTACCGGCGACTCCTCGTCGTCCTCCTCCGGCGGCTCGTCCGTCCTGGGCTCGAACGGCAGCGGCCGGGGCGGCAGCGGCGACGACGCCATGCGCGACATCAAGATC
This sequence comes from Streptomyces sp. L500, assembly GCF_054551825.1. NCBI lineage: Bacteria > Bacillati > Actinomycetota > Actinomycetes > Kitasatosporales > Streptomycetaceae > Streptomyces > Streptomyces sp. L500. The sequence goes on along the minus strand of NZ_JBTOLC010000013.1, from coordinate 138,017 downwards.
ACCGACTGCGCCTACACCGACCGCCTCGGCATCACGGCGAAGCTCAGCGCCACCAACGGCAGCGCGACCCTCAAGTACACCTACCGCCTGACGGTGAAGTTCACGGACCCCGAGGGCAAGATCACCACGCGCTTCCCGTCCATCCCCTACGTGATGCCGGGCAGGACCGGCACGCTCGACGTCTCCACCCCGTACGTGCCGAAGGCGGGCTCGCCCAGCAGCGGCGGCCGGTGCGAGGTCACCAACGTGACGCGGACGACCGAGCGCTGATCCCGCGCGGAGCGATACGCGGGGCGCTACCGCGCGGGGGCGGTGCTCAGCCCGCCGCTCCCGCGCGCGCCCGCTCGGTCGTCGCGATCGTCGCCGAGCCGACGACGCGCGTGTCGTCGTAGAGGACGATCGCCTGGCCGGGGGCCACGCCGCGGACGGGCTCGGTGAAACGGACGTGGAGCTCGTCCCCGACGAGCTCGGCCGTCACCTCGGTCTCGCCGCCGTGGGCGCGCAGCTGGGCCGTGTACGTGCCCGGGCCGGCCGGGGCGACGCCGCACCAGCGGGGCTTGATGGCGGTCAGGGCCGAGACGTCCAGGGCCTCCACCGGGCCCACCGTCACGGTGTTGTTCACCGGGGAGATGTCCAGGACGTAGCGCGGCTTGCCGTCCGGGGCCGGGCGGCCGATGCGGAGGCCCTTGCGCTGGCCGATGGTGAAGCCGTAGGCGCCCTCGTGGGTGCCGACCGTGGCGCCGGTCTCGTCGACGATGTCGCCCTCGGCCTTGCCGAGGCGCTTCGCCAGGAAGCCCTGGGTGTCGCCGTCGGCGATGAAGCAGATGTCGTGGCTGTCGGGCTTCTTCGCCACGGCCAGGCCCCGGCGCTCCGCCTCGGCGCGGATCTCGTCCTTGGTGGTGATCGTGTCGCCCAGCGGGAACATCGCGTGCGCGAGCTGGCGCTCGTCCAGGACGCCCAGGACGTAGGACTGGTCCTTGGCCATGTCGCTGGCACGGTGGAGCTCTCGGGTGCCGTCCTCGTTCACCACGACCGTGGCGTAGTGGCCGGTGCAGACGGCGTCGAAGCCCAGCGCGAGGGCCTTGTCCAGCAGCGCGGCGAACTTGATCTTCTCGTTGCAGCGGAGACAGGGGTTGGGCGTGCGCCCGGCCTCGTACTCGGCGACGAAGTCCTCGACGACGTCCTCGCGGAAGCGCTCGGCCAGGTCCCAGCAGTAGAAGGGGATGCCGATCACATCGGCGGCGCGGCGGGCGTCGCGGGAGTCCTCGATGGTGCAGCAGCCGCGCGCGCCGGTGCGGAAGGACTGCGGGTTCGCGGAGAGCGCGAGGTGCACACCGGTCACGTCGTGGCCGGCTTCGACGGCGCGGGCCGCGGCGACGGCGGAGTCGACGCCGCCGGACATGGCGGCGAGCACGCGGAGCCCCTTGCGGGGGGCGCTGAGGTCTGGGGCACCCGGGAAGTCAGTCATAGCCCTTCCAGGGTACGGGTACGTTGCGGCTGCGCTTTCAGGGCGGGTGCGGGCCGGTGGCCGGTTTGTGCCCACCCTCCCCCAGCTACCGCTGGGAGGTGCCCCCAGCCCTGCGGAACGCCTGCCCACAAACCGGTGGTCCCTAGCTCAGCCCTGCCGTGCGTGCTCGTTCCACCACCGGGCCGATCGCCTCCACGACCGCCGTGACGTCCTCGCGCGTCGACGTGTGGCCCAGGGAGAAGCGCAGGGTGCCGCGGGCCAGGTCGCGGTCGGTGCCCGTGGCCAGGACGACGTGGCTGGGCTGGGCGACGCCGGCCGTGCAGGCGGAGCCGGTCGAGCACTCGATGCCCTGGGCGTCGAGGAGGAGCAGCAGGGAGTCGCCCTCGCAGCCCGGGAAGGAGAAGTGGGCGTTGGCGGGCAGCCGGCCCGCCGGGTCCGGGTCGCCGCCGAGGACCGCGTCGGGGACGGCCGCCCGGACGCCCTCGATCAGCTCGTCCCGCAGCGCCCCGATCTCCCGGGCGAAGTCCGCGCGCCGCTCGGAGGCCAGCCGGCCCGCCACCGCGAAGGCGGCGATCGCCGGGACGTCGAGCGTGCCGGAGCGCACGTGCCGCTCCTGGCCGCCGCCGTGCAGCAGCGGTACGGGCGTGTACTGGCGGCCCAGCAGCAGGGCGCCGATCCCGTACGGGCCGCCGATCTTGTGGCCGCTGACGGTCATCGCGGCGAGCCCGGACGCGGCGAAGTCCACGTCCAGCTGGCCGACGGCCTGTACGGCGTCGGCGTGCAGCGGAACGTCGAACTCCGAAGCCGCCTCGGCCAGTTCGTGGACCGGCAGCACCGTGCCGATCTCGTTGTTGGCCCACATCACCGTGGCGAGGGCCACGTCGCCGGGATTGCGGGCGATGGCCTCGCGGAGGGCGTCCGCGTGGACCCGGCCGTAGGAGTCGACGGGCAGGTACTCGACGGTCGCGCCCTCGTGCTCGGCGAGCCAGTGGACCGCGTCGAGGACGGCGTGGTGCTCCACGGGGCTGGCCAGGACGCGGGTGCGGGCCGGGTCGGCGGCGCGGCGTGCCCAGAACAGGCCCTTGACGGCGAGGTTGTCCGCTTCGGTGCCGCCCGCGGTGAAGACCACTTCGCTGGGGCGCGCGCCGAGCGAGGCGGCGAGCGATTCGCGCGCTTCCTCGACCGTGCGGCGGGCGCGGCGGCCCGCGGCGTGCAGCGAGGACGCGTTGCCGGCGAGGGGCAGCTGGGCGGTCATCGCCGTCACCGCCTCCGGGAGCATCGGGGTGGTGGCGGCGTGGTCGAGGTAGGCCATGGTGGGCACGATTCTACGAGGCCCGGTCCGGGACCGTGGCGGGGCGTTCCGGCCCCGGAGGGAGCATCCGGTTGTGCCCGGGTTCGTACAGCTCCAGCACGGCCCGGGCGGCCGCCGCCAGCTCCCGCCGGACCGGCTCCGGGGAGATCACCTCCAGGTCCGGGCCGTAGGCCAGCAAAGATCGCGCTTCCGCGACGCCGCCGAAGGCGAATTCGACGGTCGCGGGGTCGCCCTCGGACGGCGGCCCCGTGAGCTGCCGGCCCCGCAGGCGCAGGAGCGTGGCGAGGCGGGAGCGCCGCACCCGGGCCGTCACCAGGAGCTCCGCGGGGCGGTCCTCGACCTCGCGGCGCAGCTCCGCCCAGACGTCCGTCAGCTCCTGGCCGGCCCGGCGGCGTACGGGTTCGTCGGTGAGGGTCGCCTTCAGGACGCGGTCGGCGCGGTAGAGGCGGGGGCTGCCGCGGTGGTCGGCGACGAGGTACCAGACGCCGGCCTTGGCGACGAGGCCGTAGGGGTCGACGGTGTACCCGCGCGGTTCGGCCGTGCCGCCGTGGCGGTAGCGCAGGCGCAGCCGGAGGTCGGTGAAGACGGCGGTGTGGAGTTCGCCGAGGTCGACGGCGGCGGTGGGGGCCGCCCAGCGGACGGGGTCGATGTGGATGCGGCGGCTGGTGGCCTCGGCGGCGGGGCGGTGGGGGGCGGGCAGGGCGGCCATGACCTTGCGCAGGGCGGAGCCCAGGGCGCCGTCGAGGCCGAGGTCGGCGTGGGCGCCGGGGCCGGCGAGGACGAACAGGGCGCGGGCCTCGTCGGCGGTGAGGCCGGTGACGTCGGTGCGGTAGCCGGGGAGCAGGGCGATGCCGCCGTGGCGGCCGCGTTCGGCGTAGACGGGCACGCCGGCGGCGGAGAGGGACTCGACGTCGCGGTAGATGGTGCGGACGGACACCTCCAGCCGGCGGGCGAGCTCGGCGGCGGGCACCCGGTCCCGGTTCTGGAGCAGCAGGAGTATCGACAGCAGCCGGTCGGATTTCACGTGATCAAGAATCTCGCGGGGGCGAGGGAAACATGACGGCGGGTGTCAGGTTATGGCGGGAGGGTGCTCTCAGACCGACCGGCCGACCAGCCGGTCGACCGTTCACCTCGTCCTCACAGGAGCAGTGCGCCATGGACCTCGACCCCCGCCCCCTCTACACCCGCGCCACCGACCAGATGGCGGCCCTGATGGCCCGGGTGAAGCCCGAGGCGCTCGGCGACCCGACGCCCTGCGACGAGTTCGACGTGCGCGGGCTGCTGGCGCACCTCGTGGGCGGTGTCCGCGCCGGCGCCGAGCGCGGCCGGACCGACGCGGACGTGGCGCTGGTGGCCGCCGAGGGCGTGCCGGACGACGGCTGGCTCGCGGCCTACGACGAGGCCCGCGCGCTCTTCGACGAGGTGTGGGCCGACGACGCGAAGCTGGACGCGCCGGTGTCCGTGCCGTGGGGCGAGATGCCGGGCCGGGCGTACCTCTCCTCGGGCTGTGTGCTGGAGACGGTCGCCCACACCTGGGACCTGTCCACCGCCCTCGGCCATCCGCTGCCCCTGGACCAGGAGCTCGCCGAGTACGCCCTGGAGTGGGCGCGCCGGGTGCTCCCGGCGGAGCGGCGCGGCGGGCCCGTGCCGTTCGGGCCGGTGCGTCCGGCCCCCGAGGGCGCGGACGCCTACGCGCGGCTGGCGGCGTGGCTGGGCCGGGAGGTCTGAGCCGACAGCCACGCGGGAACAAGGCCGCGCGGAAACGTTACGCCCGAGCGTTACCCCTGGGCGTTGCCCTGCGCCGGATCTCCCGCCGTCGCGCTGCGCCGGTGCCAGGCGCGCGGGGCGCGCCAGTGGTAACGCATCGCGAGGAGCCGCAGGACGAACGCGACGGCGGCGGACAGCATGCTGGTGGAGACGTTGAGCGCGTCGTAGCGGATCAGCAGCGCGGCCATGGTGGAGCCGACCATGGCGGGCACCGCGTACAGGTCGCGGTCCCAGCGGAGCAGCGAGGGGACCTCGTGGGCCAGGACGTCGCGCAGCACACCGCCGCCGACCGCCGTGGCCAGGCCCAGCGTCGCGGCGAAGGTCAGGCCGAGCCCGTGCCCGTACGCCTTGACCGTGCCCGCGACGCAGAACAGCCCGAGCCCGGCGGCGTCGAAGACGTTCACCGCCTTGGTGATCCGCTCCACCTCGGGGTGGAGGAAGAAGACGATCGCGGTGGCGACCAGCGGGGTGAGGAAGTACCCCAGGTCGGTGAAGGCGGCGGGCGGCACGGCTCCGATGATCAGGTCCCGGAACAGCCCGCCGCCCAGCGCCGTGACCTCCGCCAGCACCGCCATGCCGAAGACGTCGAAGTTCTTGCGGACGCCGAGCAGGGCGCCCGACATGGCGAAGACGAAGATCCCGGCGATGTCGAGCGAGTGCTGGACGGAGGGGCTGAACAGATCGGTGAGCACCAGACATTCTTACGCGCCGGTGGCGGTGCTCCCGACTCCTCCCGGAACGCGTCCCGGAATGCGGACGCGCGCGCCCGCGAAGGCCACGGCGGGCGGCTACGGCAGCTTCGGCTTCTGCGGGGTGGACAGCCAGGTCCGGAAGAGATCGCTCAGGTCCTGGTGGGAGACCGCCTCGGCGAGGCCGGTGAACTGGGCGGTGCGGACGTTGCCGCCCTTGTGGAGCTTGGTCCACAAGGGCAGCAGCTTGAAGAACGCCTTGTCGCCGATGCGCTCGCGCAGCATCTGGAGCGTCATCGCGCCCCGGTAGTAGACGGACCGGGAGAACATGGTGTCGCGCTTGGGGTCGGCCACGTCGAGCTTCCAGAAGGCGTCGTCGCCGCCGTGGGCGTTGTACGCCTCCAGGAAGGACTGGTGGGCGCTCTTGCGGCCCTTGTGCTCGTCCCACAGCCACTCGGCGTAGGTGGCGAAGCCCTCGTTGAGCCAGATGTCCTTCCACCGCTCGACCGACAGCGAGTCCCCGAACCACTGGTGGGCCAGCTCGTGGACGACCGTCGCCTCGTCGCGCACGGCGGAGTAGACGGGCTTCGTCTGGACCTCCAGCGAGAACTCGGCCTGCGGCATGTCGTCGACGATGGCGCCCGTCTCCTCGAAGGGGTACGGGCCGAAGAGCTTGGACCAGTAGTCGGTGGCCTCGGCGGTGATGCCGTAGAAGTCGAGCTTGTCGGTGGGCAGGGCGGGATTGGTGGCGACGTAGATGGGGGTGCCGCCGGGGGTGACGCCCTTGCGCACGTCGAACTTCCCGATCGTGGCGGTGGCGAGGTAGGGCGCCATCGGCTTGCTCTCGCGCCAATGGGTGATCGTGGTGTCGCCGCTGTCGCGGGTGGCGAGGAGCCTGCCGTTGGAGACGGCCGTCAGGCCCTTGGGGGCCCGGATGCGGATGTCGAAGGTGGCCTTGTCGGAGGGGTGGTCGCTGGAGGGGAACCAGGTGGAGGCCGCGTTGGGCTCGCACGCCACGAAGACGCCGTCCTTGGTCTTCATCCAGCCGTACTTCGAGCCGAAGATGATGGGGCCGCTGAGCGGCTGGGGTATGCCGCCGTAGGTGACGGTCGTGGTGAAGGTGTGGCCCTTGATCAGCGGGAGCGCGGGGCGGATGCGGATCTCGTCGCCCACCCGGGAGAAGGCGGCGGGGAGGCCGTTGACCTCGACCTTGGAGACCGTGAGCTGCTGGAGGTCCAGGTCGAAGGAGGAGAGGCTCTGGGTGGCCCGCGCGGTGACGGTCGTCCTCCCGTCCAGCCGGCCGCTGGAGGGTGTGTAGCCGACGTCGAGGTCGTAGTGGAGGGCGTCGAAGCCGCCGTTGCCGAGCTCGGGGAAGTAGGTGTCGCCGATGCCGGGGGCACCGGCGGTCGGGGGCCAGTCGGGGCGGGCCGAGGCCATGGGGGCGGCCGCGACCACCCAGGCCGAGGCGGTGGCCGTGGCGAGGGCGAGGAGCCGGGCCGGGACCCGGCGGCCCTTCGAGCGTATGGAGCGGTCCCGGAGCGGGCGGGAGAGTGCCATGAGCCGTCCCTTCGAACGTGCGAGCGCATTTGCGGCGAACGCGCCGACTCTGCACTCCCCCGCCTCGCGGTGCTCAGGTCTTTACCAAGTCATTTCGATCACCACGAGCCAGCCTCGCACGCCGCTTACGCACCCGCACCTTCCGTAACCGGTTCGGGTGTTCCCGGCGCGTTCTCCGGGTGATGGCAGGCCACCTGGTGGCCGGCCCGGGGGGCCAGCAGCCGCGGCTCGTCGGTCCGGCACACCTCCGTCGCCTTCCAGCAGCGGGTGTGGAAGCGGCAGCCGGACGGCGGGGAGATCGGCGAGGGCACGTCGCCCTTGAGCAGGATGCGTTCGCGCTTGACGCGCCGCCCCGGGTCCGGCACGGGCACGGCCGACAGCAGCGCCGTCGTGTACGGGTGCATGGGCCGCTCGTAGAGCGAGGTGCGGTCGGCGAGTTCCACGATCTTGCCGAGGTACATCACCGCGATCCGGTCCGAGACGTGCCGGATGACCGACAGGTCGTGGGCGATGATGACGTAGGTCAGTCCGAGCTCCTCCTGGAGGTCGTCCAGGAGGTTGACCACCTGTGCCTGGATGGAGACGTCCAGCGCGGAGACCGGCTCGTCGGCGACGACCAGCCGGGGCTTGAGCGCGAGGGCCCGCGCGATGCCGATGCGCTGGCGCTGGCCGCCGGAGAACTCGTGCGGATAGCGGTTGTAGTGCTCGGGGCTGAGCCCCACCAGCTCCAGCAGCCGCTGCACCTCCTTCTTCACCCCGCCTTCGGGCGTGATGCCCTGGAGCCGGAACGGCGCCCCGACGATCGTGCCGACGGTGTGCCGGGGGTTCAGCGAGGAGTACGGGTCCTGGAAGATCATCTGGACGTCGCGGCGCATCGGCCGCATCCCCGCCACCCCGAGGTGGGTGATGTCCCGGCCCTCGAACTCGATCCTCCCGGCGGTCGGTTCCAGCAGCCGGGTGATCAGCCGGCCCATGGTCGACTTGCCGCAGCCGGACTCGCCCACCACGCCCAGGGTCTCCCCCGCGCGCACGTCGAAGTCCAGCCCGTCCACGGCCCGCACCGCGCCCGTCTGGCGCCGCAGCAGCCCCTTGACGATCGGGAAGTGCTTGACCAGGCCCTCGACCTTCAGCAGGGGCTCGGCCGCCTCGGGGGCCGGCTGTGCGGGAATCGTCATCTGTGGGTCCTTCACAACTTGGGCGCGATCTCTTCGGTCCAGATGCGGGTGCGCTCCTCGGGTGCCAGGTGGCAGGCGGAGTGGTGCGGCCGGCCGGCCTCGGCGCCCGGGACGGGGCGCAGTTCGGGCCGCTCGGTGCGGGTGACACCGCCCTTGGGGACGTCGGCGTAGGGGCAGCGCGGGTTGAAGGCGCAGCCGGAGGGCACGTTGATCAGGCTGGGCGGGGAGCCCTTGACCGGGATCAGCCGCTCGGTCTGCTCGCGGTCGATCCGGGGCATCGAGCCCAGCAGGCCCCAGGTGTAGGGGTGCTGGGGGCTGCGGAAGACCCGTTCGGCCGGGCCGCGTTCCACACAGCGGCCGCCGTACATCACGAGGATGTCGTCGGCGAGCTCGGCGACCACGCCCAGGTCGTGGGTGATGATGACGACCGCGGAGCCGAACTCCTTCTGCAGGTCGCGGATCAGGTCCAGGATCTGGGCCTGGACGGTGACGTCCAGGGCGGTGGTGGGCTCGTCGGCGATCAGCAGGTCCGGGTTGTTGACGAGCGCCATCGCGATCATCGCGCGCTGGCGCATGCCGCCGGAGAACTGGTGGGGGTAGTCGTCGACGCGCCGGTCGGGCTGGGGGATGCCGACCCGGTCCAGCAGCTCGACCGCGCGCTTGCGGGCGGTCTTCTTGTCGACGTCGTGGTGGACCCGGTACGCCTCGACGATCTGGGCGCCGACGGTGAAGTACGGGTGCATGGCCGACAGCGGGTCCTGGAAGATCATGGCCATCTCGCGGCCGCGCAGCCGGCGCACCTTCTCGGGGTCGGCGCTCATCAGCTCGGTGCCGTCCAGCCAGATCTCGCCGCTGATGCGGGCCTTGCGGCGGCCGTACTGGCCGACGGTGTGGAGGCCCATGATGCCCAGCGAGGTCACGGACTTGCCGGAGCCGGACTCGCCGACGATGCCGAGGGTGCGGCCCTTCTCCAGCTGGAAGGACAGCCCGTCGACGGACTTCACCAGGCCGTCGTCGGTGGGGAAGTGGATGCGCAGGTCCCGGACGTCGAGGAAGGCGGTCGGCCGGTCCGCGCCGCCGACGGGCTCGCCGACGGCGCCGCCGTCGGGGAGGGGGGTGGTGGTCACGAGAGCCTCACTCGGGGATCGATCACGGCGTACAGGAGGTCGACCACGAGGTTGGCGACGACGACGGCGGTCGCCGCGATGAGCGTCACGCCGAGGATCAGCGGCAGGTCGCGGTCACTGATGGCCTTCACGGCCGCCTGGCCCAGGCCCGGCAGGTTGAAGGTGGTCTCGGTGAGGATCGCGCCGCCGACGAGGGCGCCGAGGTCCATGCCGAGGATGGTGAGGACCGGGGTCAGCGTGGAGCGCATGGCGTGCTTGCCGATGACGACCGGTTCCCGCAGCCCCTTGGCGCGGGCGGTGCGGATGTAGTCCTCGCCCAGGATCTCCAGCATGGTGGCGCGGGTGAGCCGGGCGTACATGGCCGCGTAGAGGAAGGCGAGGGTGATCCAGGGCAGGATCAGCCCGCTGAACCAGCCGGCCGGGTCGTCGGCGAAGTCGACGTAGTCGCCGTCCACCCAGCCCAGGCCGTAGGAGAAGACCGCGAGGGAGACCAGGCCGGTGAAGTAGATGGGGAGCGAGACGCCGCTCAGGGCGACGGTCATGGCCGCGCGGTCCCAGAGGCTGCCGCGCTTGAGGGCGGAGACCACACCGGTGGTCACCCCGCCGACCAGCCACAGCACACAGGCGCCCGCGGCCAGCGACAGCGTCACCGGCACCCGGTCCTGGAGCACCGGCCAGATGTCCTGCTCGGTGCGGAAGGAGTAGCCGAAGCAGGGCACGTCGCAGTGGACGGTGGTGCCGCCGCCGGTGTAGTCCCGCCCGGCGAGGATGCCGGTGACGAAGTGCCAGAACTGCACCAGGATCGGGTCGGACAGCCCGAGTTTCTGCCGGATGCCCTCGATGGTCGCCGGGTCCGCCTGTTTGCCGACGTAGAGCGCGGCGGGGTCGGCCCCGGTGAGTTTGGGGATCGCGAAGAAGATGCCGAAGGTCACCAGGGTGACCACGAGGAGCATCACGATGACGGCGAACAGCCGCCTGACGATGTAAGCGAACACTGCGGTCGGCCGGCGGCGGCCGGGGACCCCCGCGATCGCGTCGGGGGTCCCCGGACCGCCGCGCGCGGCCCTCACCTGCCCTTCGGGCCTAGCGGCGGGTGCGCCGGCGGAGCGTACGGTCTGTCACTGGACGGTGCCTGTCACGGGAAGGCGCTCACTTGACGACGCCGAGGGAGGCGTAGTCGTAGCGTCCGTTGTAGGCGTCGGACGTGTAGGCGTTGGTCAGCCGGGAGCTGCGCCAGGTGATCGTCCTGTCGTAGACGAAGGGCAGGTACCAGGCGCCCTCGGTGACCTTCTTGTTGGCCTCCTGGTAGAGCTTCCCCGCCTTGTCGACGTCGATCTCCGCGATGGCCTGGTCGAAGAGCTTGTTGACCTCGGGGTCGTTGAGCTCGGGGTAGTTCTGGTTGCCGCTCTCCTGGATGAAGCGGCCGTCGGTGATGGGCTGGAGGAAGCCCTGGCCGCTGAGGAAGTCCGCGCCCCAGCCCATGATGATGATGCCGTAGTTCTTGTCCTTGACGTTCTTGGGGGCGCCGATGATGCCGGTGGACTGGGCGCCGTCGTACTGGTCGATCTGGGCGTCGATGCCGACCTTCTTCAGGGCCGCCTGCATCGACTCGGCGGTCGCGACCTCCGGCGGCTTGTTGTTGCGCACGGCGATCGTGGTCTTGAAGCCCTCGGGCTTGCCGCAGGCCTTCAGCTCCTCCTTGGCCTTGGCCTCGTCGGGCTTGCCCTGCTTCAGGTTGAACGGGTCGTAGTTCGCGTCGAAGCCCTTGACCACCGGCGGGAGCATGCTGATCGCGATGTCGCCACCGGCCTGCGGGCCGCCGCGCGCGGTCTGGATCGAGGTGTGGTCGGCGGCGTAGATGACGGCCTTGCGGCAGTGCTCGTTGTCGAACGGCGCGACGGTCTTCGGGAAGGCCGCGTAGCGGATGAAGCCGGTCTGCGGGTTGTCGACGTTGGCCTTGTACGAGTTCATCGCCTTCTGCCGACCGGTCGAGCCCAGGCCGGTGGCGTTGATGTCGAGGTCGTACTCGCCGGCGAGCAGCTTGTTGTCCATGTCGTCGGCGTTGGTGGTGAGCTTGACCGTGACCTTGTCGGGCAGCGCCTTGCGGACCGGGTCGGACTTCCGGTCCCACTTGTCGTTGCGGACCAGCTCCAGGCCCTTGTTCGGGGTGTAGGAGACGAATTTGTACGGTCCGCTGGAGAACGGGCGGGACCCGTACTTCTCGGCGGTGTCCTTGTCCGGGCGGACCGGGGCCGCGGCGGGGATCGCCAGCATCTGGAGGAAGTCGCCGTTGGGCTTGGGCAGATGGAAGACGATCGTCTTCTCGTCCGGCGTCTCGATCGCCTTCAGGCCGAGCTTGTCCTTGCTCTCGTCCTTGTACGGTCCCTTGTACTCCTTGTTGGGGTCGAGGACCTGCATCAGCCACAGCGGGCCGCCGGAGATCTTGTCGGTCGCCCAGGTGCGCTCGATGCCGTACTTGATCTGCTGGGTGGTGATCGGCTGGCCGTCCTCCCAGGTCAGCCCGTCACGGAGCTTGAAGGTGTACGTCTTCTTGTCGGCCGAGAGCTGGCCGGTGTCCGTGGCCATGTCCGGGACGACGTTCACGCTCTCCAGGCCGGGGGCCGGCTTGGGGGTGACGAGGGTACGGGTGTAGTAGCGGGCGAAGTCCCACATGAAGCCGTAGTAACCGCGCTGCGGGTCCCACGAGTCGGCGTCCTGGGTGCCGATGAACTTCAGCTCCCCGCCCTTCTTGTCGGAGGCGGCGGCCACCTTGTTCACACCGGCGTTGAAGCCCGCCGCCTTGCCGCCCTTGCCGCCGCCTTCGCTCTTGCCGCCGCCACCGCCGCAGGCGGTGGTGGTCACCAGGGCCGCGACCGCGAGCGCCGCCCCGGCGGCCAGTCTGCGCCTCGAAGTTCGTTGGGTTGTCACGATGTAACGGACCTCCGTGGTCGGTCGCCGCCCGGAACGGGCGGTCGGTACGAGAGGGCGAGGAGAGGGCGAGGGTGGGCGTCAGCGCGAGCCCTTCGGGTCCAGCGCGTCCCGCACGCCGTCGCCGAAGAGGTTGAAGGCCAGCACGGTGACGAAGATGGCGAGACCCGGGATGATCATGAACATGGGGTCGCCCTCGTAGGTCGTGACGGCCTTGGAGAGCATCTGCCCCCAGGAGGCGGTCGGCGGCTTGACGCCGGCGCCGAGGAAGCTCAGCGCCGCCTCCGTCAGGACATTGGTGGGGATCATCAACGTGGCGTACACGGTGATCGGCGCCACCAGGTTGGGCAGCAGCTCCCGGAAGAGGATGTACAGCCGGCCCGCGCCCAGGCTGCGGGCGGCCTCGACGTACTCCCGCTCCCTGAGCGAGAGCGTCTGGCCGCGCACGATCCGGCCCACGTACGGCCAGCCGAAGAACCCGATAACCGCGATCAGCACGGCCATCCGCACCCCCGAACCGGTCAGTCCCCACAGGGAGTTGGGGACGACGGAGACGAGCGCGATGATGAACAGCAGCTGGGGGAAGGCCAGCAGGAGGTCCATGACCCGGCTGACGACCGCGTCCACCCAGCCGCCGAAGTAGCCGGCGACGATGCCGAAGACCGTGCCGATCACGACCGCCACGACGGCCGCGAGGAAGGCCACGAGCAGCGAGACCCGGGCCCCGTAGACGACCCGGCTGAAGACGTCCCGGCCGTTGACGGGCTCGGCGCCGAAGAGGAAGTCGGAATTGATGCCGCCCCAGGCGGCCTTGGGGGTGCTGGAGAGGGGGTCGATGAGCTCCTCGTGGTACTCGTTCGGGGGATGCCCGAGGAGGCCCACGATGACCGGGGCCAGGATCGCCACGAGGATGAGCAGCAGGACGACGACCCCGCCCGCCAGGGCGAACTTGTCGCGCTTGAGCCGTGTCCAGGCGATCCGCCAGGGCGAGCGCCCCTCGATGGCCTTCGCCGGAAGGCCGTCGGTGACGGGGGCGGCGCCGGCGTCGGCCGGTCCCGTGTCGTGCAGTGGTGCCGTCATCGTCTGGTGGACCCCTCTCGGCCGGCGGCGACCGGCCCAACGCCCGCCGCGCTCGGGGCGGCTGGTTCACATCACTGGTGCGAGGACGCGCCCCGCGCGGCGGTGGGCGCGCGGGTCGCGGTGGTACGCGAAGTGCAGTGGTGCGGAAGGTGCGGGACGTGCGGTGGTACCCGGAGTTACGCCGGTGCGGAGAGCACCGGAGGTGCCGGTGGTACGGGACGTGCGCACGGAGCGGTCGTACGGCGGAACAGGTCGTACGCAGGAACGAAGTCCTTGTTGGGCGGGAGTCTTCATGGCTCCCGCGATCACCCGCCAGCCCTCACCCGCAAAGGATGCGCAAACGTGATGTGCGAAGGGAGGTTCCGTTATACGGACACCGACGGGCCCTGAACGGGCGCCAGTGGAACGGGCGTCAGTAGGCCCCGGCCTGCCAGCCCTGCTGCGGCGGGGGATAGCCGTACCCGGAGGCGGGCGCCGCCGGCGCGCCGGCGGCCCCGTAGCCCTCGCGGGCGAAGAAGGGCCGGCTGTTGGCCCGCATCCACATGGCGACGGGGTCGTACTCGTCCGACATCGTCACCGTCGACACCGGCAGACCGTCGGGCACCGCGGCGATCGACTGCTGCATCATCAGGCGCACGGCCTCCACGGAGGCGGGCGAGGTGTCGTACAGATCGAGCCCGATGGCCAGGTACGGCGTGCCCAGGGCGGGCCGCACCCAGGCCCGGCGCAGCGCGCGGACGACGGGGGTGCGGTGGGCGTTCTGCCCGAGGAGGGCGTAGAACTGCGGAATGTCCAGCGCGGGTTCGCTCAGCTGGAGCGGGCCGGCGGGCAGCCGGTCCAGGCCGGCGACGATCCGGCGCAGGTCGAGCCAGGGGATGCCGACGCCGCCGCCGGGGGCGTGGGGGTTGAGCCACAGGCCCCAGCGGTCGGGGAAGAGGGAGGCGGCCACGGCCCGGCCGGTGACGACCTCGTGGGCGCGGTTCCAGCCGCTGGCGGCGAGCTCCTGGGCGGAGGTCACACAGGGGGCGTAGCCGAGGCCGTCGACCTCCATGTTCCCGTACTGGGCGTCGGGCGAGCCGGCCTGACCGTGCCACAGCAGCATCCACACCCGGCCCTCGGCGAGGGACCGCAGCAGCTGCTCGTACGTGTCGTACCGGCCGGGCGCCACCTGGCGCAGCACCTGCTCCACGCCGCTCTCCGCGCCCGCGCTCACCTGGGTCCGCCTCTTCTCTTGGCCGTCTGCTGCTACCAGCTTACGAGCCCGCGGGGGCGGGCATGAGAGCTGTCACAGGTCACGGTCGTAGAACGGTCGTATCCGGGTGCGTATCCAGTCGCCCACGGGGTCGTCCTGGGCGACGTCCAGGAAGACCAGCTGCACGGGCCAGGGCACGGGCACCTGTCCCAGGGCGCGGCCGAGGGCGTCCAGGGCGGCGGAGCGGCTGCCCGGGTCGGGAAGGCCCAGCTCCACGCCGACGAACAGGGCGGGGCCGGCGCCCTCGACGCTGGCCAGGGTGCGGCGGGCGGTCCGGACCACGCCGGTGCCGGCGAACTCCAGGCCGGCGGCGGCCAGGAACGCGGTCGGCTCCTCCTGCCAGTCCGGCTCGTACAGCCGGACGCGGCCGCCGGTGGCGTCGCCGTCCAGGGCCGTGCGCCCGGCCCGGCACAGCCCGGCGACGGCGGGCGGCGGCAGGGGGACGGTGACGGTGCCCTCGGGGTTGACGACGATGCCGACCTGCGGGGGCAGGCCGCGGGCGAACTCGACGGCGGGGGCGACGGCGAAGGGCATCCCCTCGCCGGCGACGGCCGTGAACTGCTCCTGCGAGCTGAAGACGGGGACGTAGGCGGCGCCGCCGAGCTCCAGGGTGGGGAGGTCGAGGTCGGGGCTGTCGGGTCCGCCGCCCTTGGGCAGCGGAACCCACACGCTGCTGCGGCCGAGCGTCTCGACGATGCGGGGACCGGCGTCCGGGACGCCGACGGAGGCGGCGAGGACCGCCTCCAGTTCGTTGACTGGCCAGGTCATTGTCTTCCCACGGGGTGCGTCCGGTGTTTTCCGGGCACCTTAGCGGCTGCGCCTGGGCTTGCCGGGGGCGGGGTTGTCCGGCACCGCCGGATACGTCGGCGGTGGCCGCGCGCCGTCGCGGCGGGATAGAGGCCCCGGTCCCGCCCTTTCACCGTTTCCTGGGGCTCCGCCCCAGGCCCCGCCGAGCCGGCCTCAGCTGAAGGTGATCCGCCGCAGCGCGTTGGCCGCCTCGCGGTCGAGGAGGACGGCCGACGTCGTGCCCGCCGGGCGGTCGCCGGCCGTGAGGGCGGCGACGAGGCGGGCCGTCGCGCGGCGGTGGCGGGCGAAGGAGCGGGCGGAGACGCCTCGGCCCCGGGCGCGCTGGCCGGCGAGCGCGGTGGGCGGGTCGACCGCCAGGACGACGAGGTGCAGCCCCCCGCCCCGCCGCCGCGCGTCCCGCGCGAGCCAGCGCCGCACCCAGCTCCACTGCCCGCAGTCGTGTACGACGACGCTGTCACCCGAGCGCAGCGCCCGCCGCAGCGCGGCGTAGTGCGCGACCCTGACGAAGGGCCGCCAGAAGGCGTAGGGAAGCGCCGGCGACAGGCGTTCGAAGCGCTCGCGCACGTCCTGGGAGTCCACCCGGTGGACGGCGGCGGGCACCGCGCGCCGCATCAGCGTGGACTTGCCGCCGCCCGGCAGCCCGGAGACGACGAGCAGATCGCCCGCCGGATAGCGGAGCTCCGATATCGCCCCGGTGCCCCCGCGCAGATCACGCACCCCGTGCGTCTCCCCCGCCCCCACCTCCGTACGCACGGTGATCGCCCCCTCTCGCAAAGAAAAGGTAATCCAATTTGAGAGGCGGTGGGCGGTCCGTCGCACGCCCGTACGTGCAATGATGTGCGCGCCAAGCTCGACTCACGCTCGACTCAACTGCAAGCAATCGCATACTGGCCGCTCGAATCCGCGCGGGAGAGTCCCGGTGCCACAGGCGCCGGGCGCCGAAGGAGCAAGTTCCTCCCTTGAATCTCTCAGGCCCCGTACCGCGCGGGTGAGGCAGATCTGAAAAGCGGACCGCGCCCACGGCTCGGTCCCACCCAAGGTGCAAGCCGGGTTGCCTTTGACGACAGGCGAGGGCTCTCGGTGAACCTCTCAGGTTCCGATGACAGATGGGGAGGCCGCCTCTTCAGGCATTCCTCCGCGACCCACCTGCCCGGGAGCCCGATCATGACCGATGCCCCCCGCCGTACCGCCCTGGACGCGCTGCACCGCGCGCTGGGCGCGACCATGACCGACTTCGCCGGCTGGGACATGCCCCTGCGCTACGGCAGCGAGCGCGACGAGCACGTCGCCGTGCGCACCCGCGCGGGCCTCTTCGACCTGTCGCACATGGGCGAGATCACCCTCACGGGCCCCGAGGCCGGCCGGGCCCTCGACCACGCCCTGGTGGGCAACATCTCCGCGCTGGCCGTCGGCCGGGCCCGCTACACGATGATCTGCCGCGAGGACGGCGGCATCCTCGACGACCTGATCGTCTACCGCCTCGGCGAGGACGAGTACATGGTCGTCGCCAACGCCTCCAACGCCCAGGTGGTCCTCGACGCGCTCACCGAGCGCGCGGCGGGCTTCGAGACGGCCGTCCGGGACGACCGCGAGAACTACGCGCTGATCGCGGTCCAGGGCCCCGCCTCCCCCGCCATCCTGAAGTCCGTCACCGACGCCGACCTGGACGGCCTGAAGTACTACGCGGGTCTGCCGGGCACCGTCGCGGGCGTCCCCGCGCTGATCGCCCGTACCGGCTACACCGGCGAGGACGGCTTCGAGCTGTTCGTCGCCCCCGCCGACGCCGAGAAGCTGTGGCAGGCCCTGACCGAGGCGGGCGCGGACGCCGGGCTGGTGCCGTGCGGGCTCTCCTGCCGGGACACGCTGCGCCTGGAGGCGGGCATGCCGCTGTACGGGCACGAGCTGACGACCGCGACGACGCCGTTCGACGCCGGTCTGGGCCGGGTCGTGAAGTTCGACAAGGCCGGCGACTTCGTGGGCCGCGAGGCGCTGGCGGCCGCCGCCGAGCGCGCCGAGAGCGCCCCGCCGCGCAAGCTCGTCGGCCTGATCGCGACCGGTCGCCGGGTGCCCCGGGCCGGCTTCGCGGTGACGGTGGACGGCGCCGTCGTCGGCGAGGTGACCTCCGGCGCCCCCTCCCCCACCCTCGGCAAGCCGATCGCGATCGCCTACGTCGACGCGGCGCACGCCACTCCGGGTACGGAAGGGGTATGTGTGGACATTCGCGGCACCCATGAGCCGTACGAGGTCGTCGCCCTCCCCTTCTACAAGCGGGCCCGCTGAGTCCCCCTCATCTCATCTGTCAAGACCCCTTGCACAAGCACCCACGCGCGTACAGGAGAATCTAGCCATGAGCAACCCCCAGCAGCTGCGTTACTCCAAGGAGCACGAGTGGCTGTCGGCCGCCGACGCCGACGGTGTGGCGACGGTCGGGATCACCGAGTTCGCCGCCAACGCCCTCGGTGACGTCGTCTACGCACAGCTCCCGGCGGTCGGCGACACGGTCACCGCGGGCGAGACCTGTGGTGAGCTGGAGTCGACCAAGTCGGTCAGCGACCTCTACTCCCCCGTCACGGGCGAGGTCGTCGCGGCCAACCAGGACGTCGTGGACGACCCCGCGCTGGTGAATTCCGCCCCCTTCGAGGGCGGCTGGCTGTTCAAGGTGAAGATCACGGACGAGCCGGCCGACCTGCTGTCGGCCGACGAGTACACCGACTTCGCCGGCTGACCCCGCCCCGCTCCCTCCCGCGCAGGAAGAACTCATGTCGCTTCTCAACAGCTCCCTCCATGAGCTCGACCCCGACGTCGCCGCCGCGGTCGACGCCGAACTCCACCGCCAGCAGTCCACCCTCGAGATGATCGCCTCGGAGAACTTCGCTCCGGTCGCGGTCATGGAGGCCCAGGGCTCGGTCCTGACCAACAAGTACGCCGAGGGCTACCCGGGCCGCCGCTACTACGGCGGCTGCGAGCACGTCGACGTCGTCGAGCAGATCGCCATCGACCGGATCAAGGCGCTCTTCGGCGCCGAGCACGCCAACGTGCAGCCGCACTCCGGCGCGCAGGCCAACGCCGCGGCGATGTTCGCCCTGCTCAACCCGGGCGACACCATCCTGGGCCTGAACCTGGCCCACGGTGGCCACCTGACCCACGGGATGAAGATCAACTTCTCCGGGAAGCTCTACAACGTGGTCGCCTACCACGTCGACGAGCAGACCAACCTGGTGGACATGGAGGAGGTCGAGCGCCTCGCCAAGGAGCACCGCCCCAAGCTGATCGTCGCCGGCTGGTCCGCCTACCCGCGCCAGCTGGACTTCGCGGCCTTCCGCCGGATCGCGGACGAGGTCGGCGCGTATCTGATGGTCGACATGGCCCACTTCGCGGGCCTGGTCGCCGCCGGGCTCCACCCCTCCCCGGTGCCGCACGCCCACGTGGTCACCACCACCACCCACAAGACCCTGGGCGGTCCGCGCGGTGGTGTGATCCTCTCCACGGCCGAGCTCGCCAAGAAGATCAACTCCGCGGTCTTCCCCGGTCAGCAGGGTGGCCCGCTGGAGCACGTGATCGCGGCCAAGGCCGTCTCCTTCAAGGTCGCGGCCACGGAGGAGTTCAAGGAGCGCCAGCGGCGCACGCTGGAGGGCTCGAAGATCCTCGCCGAGCGCCTGATGCAGGACGACGTCAAGGAGGTGGGCGTCTCCGTCCTCTCCGGCGGCACGGACGTCCACCTGGTCCTGGTGGACCTGCGCAACAGCGAGCTGGACGGCCAGCAGGCCGAGGACCGCCTCCACGAGGTGGGCATCACGGTCAACCGCAACGCCATCCCGAACGACCCGCGCCCCCCGATGGTCACCTCGGGCCTGCGGATCGGCACCCCGGCCCTGGCCACCCGTGGTTTCCAGGCCGAGGACTTCCGCGAGGTCGCGGACATCATCGCCGAGGCCCTCAAGCCGGGCTTCGACGCGGCGGCCCTGCGCGGCCGCGTCACGGCGCTGGCGGACAAGCACCCGCTGTACCCCGGGCTGAAGTAGCGCCGAAGCGCGGGGTTAACCGGCCGGTACGGGGCACCGGGCACGCTTGAGGAGCGGCCCGGTGCCCCGCACCGTGACCCGGGCCCCGCCGCGGAGTGAGCTCCGCCACCGCGGGAAGCGGCCCGCATCCCGCACACTGATAGATGAATGCGGCATTCCGCTTCTGCCGCACCACCCCGTCACACCCTGTACCACCCCGTACCACCCCCCGACTCACAGAGGAGCTGCCACCGTGGCCATCTCCGTATTCGATCTCTTCTCGATCGGCATAGGCCCGTCCAGCTCCCACACGGTCGGCCCGATGCGCGCCGCCCGGATGTTCGTGGGGCGCCTGAAGAAGGACGGTCTGCTGGCCCAGACCACCTCGGTACGGGCGGAGCTCTACGGCTCCCTCGGCGCCACCGGCCACGGCCACGGCACCCCCAAGGCCGTCCTGCTCGGTCTGGAGGGCCACTCCCCCCGCAGCGTCGACGTCGAGATCGCCGACGACGAGGTCGAGCGCATCCGCACCACCAAGCGCCTCAAGCTCCTCGGCGCCGAGATCGGCTCGGCCCACGAGATCGACTTCGACGAGTCGACCCAGCTGATCCTCCACCGCCGCCGCGCCCTGCCGTACCACGCCAACGGCATGACCCTCTCCGCCTACGACGAGGCCGGCGCCCCGCTGCTGGAGAAGACCTACTACTCGGTCGGCGGCGGCTTCGTCGTCGACGAGGACGCCGTCGGCGCCGACCGGATCGTCCTGGACGACACCGTGCTGAAGTACCCCTTCCGCACTGGTGACGAGCTGCTGCGGATGTCCCGCGAATCGGGCCTGTCGATCTCCGCGATGATGATGGAGAACGAGAAGGCCTGGCGCACGGAGGAGGAGATCCGCGAGGGCCTCCTGGAGATCTGGCGCGTGATGCAGGCGTGCGTCACGCGCGGCATGTCCCGCGAGGGCATCCTCCCCGGCGGCCTGAAGGTCCGCCGCCGGGCCGCCAGCACCGCCCGCCAGCTGCGCGCCGAGGGCGACGCCCAGGCCCGCGCCATGGAGTGGATCACGGTCTACGCGATGGCCGTGAACGAGGAGAACGCGGCCGGCGGCCGGGTCGTCACCGCCCCGACCAACGGCGCCGCGGGCATCATCCCGGCCGTTCTCCACTACTACATGAACTTCGTGCCCGGCGCGGACGAGGAGGGCATCGTCCGCTTCCTCCTCGCCGCCGGTGCCATCGGCATGCTCTTCAAGGAGAACGCCTCGATCTCCGGCGCCGAGGTCGGCTGCCAGGGCGAGGTCGGCTCCGCCTGCTCCATGGCCTCCGGCGGTCTCGCCGAGGTCCTGGGCGGCACCCCGGAGCAGGTCGAGAACGCCGCCGAGATCGGCATGGAGCACAACCTGGGCCTGACCTGCGACCCGGTCGGCGGCCTGGTCCAGATCCCGTGCATCGAGCGCAACGGCATGGCCGCGGCCAAGGCCGTCACCGCCGCCCGGATGGCGCTGCGCGGCGACGGCCGCCACCACGTCTCCCTCGACAAGGTCATCAAGACCATGAAGGAGACGGGCGCCGACATGAAGGTCAAGTACAAGGAGACGGCGCGCGGCGGCCTCGCCGTCAACGTCATCGAGTGCTGATCGCCGCCTGAGGCGTTTTCGTCCGTACACGACCGCCCCCCCCGGTCCGGCAGCCGCCGGGCCGGGGGCGGCGTGCGTCGCTAGCGGTTCTTCTCCGCGTCGTAGGCCTTCACGGCCGCGTCGCCCAGGTACGGGCTGCGCTCCTCGTCGGAGCTCTCACTGCCGTGGTAGCTGACGTTGCCGATCAGATAGCCCCAGCCGCGCGCGAGCTGGAGGTCGTCCAGCCAGGGGCCGCCGCTGGCGCCGTGGCCCTGGTCGCAGTGGATGGCCTCCTGGCCGGGCTGGAAGGGCCAGGTGCCCGGCCGCCAGGTCGTGCCCACGCAGTAGCGCAGGTCCTGGCCGGTGATGCCGGAGCGGGCCGGGTGGGTGTCGTAGGGGTAGCCGAACTCGTACGCGTGCCAGGTGTAGCCGGAGTTGAACTTGTACCCCTGGGAACCGGTCACGTCGGCCACCTTGCGGCCGTTCTGCGGCCACAGGGTGAGCACGGCGAGGTCGTAGTCCTTGTTCCCGCCGTTCAGGTAGCCCTTCGGGGTGGTCGCCGACTTCCACGTCCACGCGCCGAGCGGCTGCCGGCCGTTGTGGTAGTCCGGGACGAACCGGAAGTTGCTGTACCAGTGGCCGTTGCCGTCGCTGGCACAGTGCCCGGCGGTCCATATGAGGCTCTTGTTGGGCGAGTTGACGACCGAGGCGGTGCACTCGCTCGGCCCCTTGGGCGTGTCGAAGTAGAGCTTGCCGACGGTGGTGGCCGGCATGCTGCCGTGGGCGGTCCACACCTCGGAGCGGGAGACGTCGGCGAGCGTTCTCGCCGCGTCCGCCGCGTCCGCCGCGTCCGCCGCGTCCGCCGCGTCCGCGGCTTCCCTGGCCTCCTTGGCGACGCCCGCCACCGGCGCCGATCCCTGACCCGTGCGGGCGGGGAGGCCGTGCGTCTGCGGTGCCGCCGCGCGTCCGCCCGATGCCGGCGCGGCCACCGGCCGGGCCGCTCTGATCCGTTCGGGCGTCCAGTGGGCCGCCACGCGTGCCGGAGCCTGCGAGGGGTCCTCCGTCGAACTGTGCTGTACAGCGGTGGCGGCCGTGTTGGCGTCCATCGGCTTCGCCGTCCCGTCCGCCCGGGCGGCGCCCACCGGGACGCTCAGTCCGAGCGCCAGCGCTCCGGCGGCGGCCGCCATGAATCGCTTGTTCACCCCGTTCCCCCTTTTTTCGCGTCACGTGCTCTTTTTGCGTCACGTGCTCGATGTGCGAAGACGCGTGCGAGTAGAGCAGGGCGGCGGAGGGGAAGGAGGGGTTCGGACAGCATTGGCCGGAACTGTGCGCTGAGTAGGGGGAGTTGCTACCTTGGTGGCAGGTATGCACCGCACAGGAAGCTGGTGATCCCGATGGTGTCCCGGAAGGCGAAGGCGGCGCTCCTGGCCGCGGGCGCGGTGGCGCTCGGTCTGGCCGTCACGGCCGCCCTGTGGCCCGGCGACCGGGAGGCGGCCCCCGGGCCGCCGTCCCGCCCCGAGACGGCCGTGGTACACGACTCCACCGGGAACCCGGCGGAGGTCGAGGAGCACTGGACGCCGGAGCGGATCCGGCAGGCCCAGGAGAACATGCGGCACGCCACGGGGCAGGACGACTGAGCCCCGTCACCAGCCGCCGGTGAGCCGGAGCGGCCGGCTGAGCCCGCCGGCGCCGGTGTTGCGCCACTCCTTGAGGACGCCCGTCGCGTCGTCGCGGGCCATGAGGTGGGCGATGCCGCCGGTGCGGAGGGCGAGCGGGGTGATCTCCGAGAGGCGACGGCCGTCGGCGATCCGCCGGGGGCGGGCGAAGGTGCCGTCCCCCTTGCCGGCCCAGAGCAGGAGCGCGCCGTGCTCGTCGACGGCGACGAGGTCGGTCCGGCCGTCGCCGGTGAAGTCCCCGGCGCGGGTGCGGGTGGCGTGCCGGCCGCGCATGAGGACGCGGGGGCGGCCGAACGTGCCGTTCCCCTCGCCGGGCCAGACGCGGAGCGTCCCGTCGGCGTCGGCGGCGACGAGGTCGGGGATGCCGTCGCCGGTGACGTCACCGGCTGTGGTCTCGGTGAAGTGCCAGCCGTGGGTGAGGGTGCGGGGGCGGCCGAACGTGCCGTCGCCGTTGCCGGTCCAGAGGTGGAGGGTGTCGGAGTCATCCTTGGCGATCAGGTCGGCCTTCCCGTCGCCGGTGAAGTCGGCGGCGACGGTCTGGGTGAACTCCCAGCCGCCGGTGAGCCGTCGGGGCCGGGCGGCGAAGGTGCCGTCGCCGTGCCGGGCGTCGTCGACGTCGGGGTTGCCCGGCCAGAGGTACAGATCGTCCTCCCGGTCGGCGGCGAGGACGTCGGGGATGCCGTCGCCGGTGACGTCCGCGGCCGTGGTCTGGGTGTGGTCGAGCGGAACCCGCGCGGGCACGGGCGCGGGGAGCAGGGCGTCGGAGAGGGCCTGGCTGCCGTTGTCGCCGAAGTGGAGGCGGTCGCCGCCCCGGTTGTAGTAGGCGGCGAAGAGCCGGGTGGGGTCCAGGGGATCGCGTGACGCCTCGTCGAAGTCCACGACGGAGTCGATGTCGCGGGTGGCGCGGAGGTAGGCGTTGACCTCCTGCCGCACGCGTTCCCTGGCGGGGGTGTACGCGTTCTCGTAGCCCCGGAAGGGCGGGACGGTGGCGGCTGCGAAGGTCAGCCCGGCGGCGTGGGCGCGGGTGGCGAGCCGCCGTATCCCGGCGACGAGTTCCGCGCTGCCCGCGTCGGCGAAGATGATGTCGTTGACGCCCTCGAAGAGGACGACGGACCGCACGTTCGGCTGGGCGAGGACGTCGCGGTCGAAGCGGAGCAGCGCGCTCTGCCCCGATTCGGTGGGCTCGGTGCCGCGCAGCAGGTGGTTGGCGGAGATCCCGGCGTTGACGACGCCCATGGGCCGGGGCCGGGCCTGCAGGGCGCGCGCGTAGTCGTCGGGCAGGCGGCGGTCGGTGTCGGGGGTGGTGTGCCCGCCGTCGGTCTGCGAGTCCCCGAGGAGGACCACCGTCCCGCCGCCGCGCGTCGGGCGGACGTCGACGCCGCCGAGGAACGCCCAGAACGGGAACCGGGTGGGGAAGCCGCCGCCCCCGGTGTCGGAGGCGTGGTCCGCCGCGTCGCCGGGGGCGGACGCGTAGGAGGTCGTCAGGGTGTAGGCGTGGAAGGGCGCGGTGCGGACGGCCTCCGGCAGATAGACGCTGACCAGGAGGTTCTCGTCGGCCGTGACGCGGAAGGCGGCGGGGTCGCTGAGGACGCTCCCGCCCGGCCCGATGACGGTGCCCCGCCTTCCCCCGCCGAAGGTGAGGGTGACGGGCGCGGCGGCCGCGCCGGCTCCCCGGTCCTGGTGGGCGAGGGTGGCGTGCCCGATGGTGACGGGTTCACGGCTGAAGGTGTTCACGAGCTGGATCCGCGCGGCGGACCCGGCGATGCTGGTGTGGACGACCATGCGGAGCGTCTGCCGCCCGGCCACCCCGGTACGGGAGGCGGGCCCGGCGGTGCCCATGGCCGTGCCCCAGGTCCTGGTCCAGGCCGCGGTCCCGGGGGAGCCGTCGGCGGCGGCGCTCGGGGAGGCGGCGAGCAGGGGGACGGCCGCCGCGCAGAGCGCCGTGACCACGGCCGTCACCAGGGATCGTCTTAAACGGGTACGGATCGAACGGGTGCGAGTGTGCCGTGCCATGGGTGCCGTCTCCCTCCGGGCGACGCGGCGGACGAACTGCCGTTGAGCTGCCGGGCGCACACATCATGGAGGCCCGGCGGAGCCCGGGGAAGGGCCCGGACGCCACGACTCCCGTTGGTCGACGGGGGCTCGCCGCGCGGCCACGGGGAGTTCAGCCGGGTTCCGCCGCGAGCGCCGTGAGTCCGGTGGGAACCCGGTCCGTCGTCCGGTCCGTCGGCGTCCGGTCTGTCGCGTCCCGGGCGAGGAGCAGGGGGAGGGCCAGGACGATGGGCGGGTCGCTCGGGGCGGGGGCGCGCAGGTGGAGGTGGAAGGAGCCGTGGGTGGGGGCGCGGGTCGTCGCGACCGAGCGGCGGGCGCCCGCCGGGTCGTCGAGGGCGTCGGCCACGCGGGTGGCGCGGTCGAAGCAGACGGCCAGGACGTGGTGCTCCGCGTCGCCGGGCGGGCGCAGCCGGACGGTGGCCGTGGCGGGGGTCACCGCGCAGGCCACGGGGAGGTCCTGGGGGACGCCGTGCGGGAAGAGGCCCGTGAAGAGCACGGCGTCGCGGAGCGCGGCGTCGGCGGGGGCCGTGCCGACGGCCCGGCCGGTGATCCCGGTCGCGAGGCCGGGGTCGGTGGGGCCGGTGGGACCGGTCAGCCCGCAGGCGTCCACGAGCTCGCCGATCCCCCGGTCGCCGTGGCGGTCGACGAGCGCCTTGAAGCGGCTCGGGGACATCCCGACGAGGCGGGTGAACTGGGTGGTGAACGTGCCGAGGCTGGCGTAGCCGACGGCCGTGCACACGTCCGTCACCCTGGGGCTGCCCCGGATCATCATCCGCTGGGCCTCCGCCATCCGCAGCGCGGCCAGGAAGCGCCCCGGGGTGACGGCCGTGACGCTGCGGAAGACGCGGTGGAAGTGGAAGGGGCTGAACAGGCCGGCCTCGGCGTGGTCGGTCAGGCACTGGGTCTCGCCCAGGTGGTCGCGCATCCGGCGGATCGCCCGTTCGACCGAGGCGAGTTGCTCCGCCGAGGGCGACGGACGGACGGCGGGGGCGGGCGCCGGGGGCGCGGCGGCGGCGCGCACGGTCAGCCCGGCCCGGCGGCGGCGCGGGCCCGGTCGCGGGCGCTCGCCAGGGAGGCGACCCAGGTGGCGGTGAAGCGGCGGCGCAGCTCCTGGGCGCGGCCGTCCGGGAGGCCGAGGGCCGTCCAGCCGCGGTGGGCGAAGGACAGCCGCAGGCCCTCTCCGGCGGGGGCGAGGGCCACCCTCGCGGCCGCGGCCTGGGCGGTCCCCGGGATCTCGACGGTGAACGTCAGCTCCTCGTCCTCGCGCAGCTCCCATTCCCGCAGCGCGAACCTTCGTGGTCCCTCGTCGTCGATGACGAAGAACCATGCCGGACGGAAGCCGTCCTCGGCGACGGGGAGCCAGTCCAGCAGGGTGGGGTGGGCCAGGGGCCGGTAGGGGCCGGCCGGGAGGTCGACCGCGCCGTCGATGTCGTCGCGCAGGGCGTAGCGGGCGTCGCGGCCGGTGCTCAGGTGGCGGGCGAGGCGGTCGAGGAAGTCCGTCCAGCCCTCGTGGAGCTGTGCCGCCTCGGCGGGGGTGCGGGTGTCGTCGTGGTCGGCGACGGTGAGCAGGGCGGCGCCGGGGCCGGCCGGCTCCAGGGTCCAGACGACGCGCTGCCGCTTGCCCACCCCCAGGAAGCGCCAGTCGAACTCGACCGTACGGCCGGGGACGAGGGCGGTGGGCCGCAGGGTGAAGAAGTCGCCGTCGTCGAAGCCGAGGCGGTTGTCCTCGCCCACGGTCAGGGGGCCCGCGAGATCGCCGAACCACCGGGCCACCCGGGCCGGTTCGGTCAGCGCCGGCCACACGCGTGCCGGTGGTGCGGGGAGGCGGGCGGTGACCCGTACCGCGTCCGACACCTCGTCCTCCTCTCGCCGCCGATACCGGGCCGTTCGCCGGTACCGTGCTACCGCCGGAGGGATCGCTCCCATATTATGTAGCCTCTGTTCGCTGTCAACGCTCCAACTCAGCGCGTCTCCAGGTACGTTCAGCCACTCGCCCGAACGCCGGGAGGAGGCCGGGAGGCCATGGAGGTCAGCCACGCGGCGCTCGCCGGCCGGCTCGCGACCGTCGCCGTCGTCACCGCCCGGCACGCCGCCGCGGGCACCCTCGACGCGGTGCGCGCGGGGCCGGGCGGGCTGCCGGAGGTGATCGGCGGCAGGGCGGCGCGGCTGCTGTCGGGGCTCGGGCCCACGTTCGTCAAGGGCGGGCAGCTGCTCAGCACCCGGCACGACCTGCTGCCGCCCAGGATCTGCCGGTCGCTGGGCCGGCTGCACGACCGGGTGCCGCCGATGACCCGCGCGCAGACGGCGGAGTCCCTCGGCCGGACCTACGGCTCCCGGCGGCCCTGGCCGTTCGTCTCCTTCGACTGGACGCCCGCCGCCAGCGGCAGCATCGCCTGCGTCTACCGCGCCGAGCTGGCCGACGGGCGCGGCGTGGCCGTGAAGGTCCGCAGACCGGGCATCCAGCACCGGATGCACACGGACTTCGCGCTGCTGCGGGCCGGGGCCCGGCTGATGGAGCGGCTGCCGCCGCTGCGCGAGGTGCCCGCGCGGCGGATCGTGGAGGAGGTCGGGGGCGCGGTCCTCGGCCAGCTCGACCTGGAGCGGGAGGCGCGCTCGCTGGCGGCGCTGCGCGCCAACCTCTCCCGGCTGCCGTACTTCCGGCTGCCCGCGCCCATCCCGGAGGCGTCCGGCCCGGACGCGCTGGTGATGGACCTGATCGAGCCGCTCGACCGCTTCCAGGCCGGCCGGCTCGACCGCGAGCAGCGGCGGCGCATCGTCCGGAACGTCCTCCAGGGCGTGTACCGGATGCTGTTCATCGACGGGCTCGTGCACTGCGACATGCACCCGGGGAACCTGTACCTCAACCCCGACGGGGTGGTGGTGCTGCTGGACGCGGGCTTCGTCGTCCAGTTGGAGCCCCCGGTGCGCAGGCTGTTCGCGGAGTTCTTCATGAACATGTCCCTCGGGCGGGGCCCGGAGTGCGCCGACGTGGTGCTGCGCAGCGCCGAGCGCATTCCGCCGGGGTGCGATCTGGCCGGATTCCGGTCCGGGATCGTGGAGCTGGTGGCGGAGGCGGCCGGGCGGACGGCCGGGCAGTTCCGGCTGGCGCCCTTCGCCACCCGGCTGTTCGACCTCCAGCGGCGCTCCGGGATCGCGGCGGCCCCGGCCTTCGTCTTCCCGCTGATGTCCCTGCTGGTGCTCGAGGGAATGATCAACGAGTTCGACGTGGACGTCGACTTCCAGGGCGAGGCCATCCCGACCCTGCTCACCGCGCTCAACACGTACTGACGCCGGGCGGCGCCGGACCGGGCGCACCGGGCGGGCACGTTCCCCGGCCGGCTCCCGTGCGCGCGGGCGAGGAGGAGGACCGACCATGGACAGATCGGGTGCGCCGGCCGCGTCGGCCGCGCGGAACGCCCGGGCGGACCACGTGGCGCGGGCCGTACGGGCGTTCCGGCCCGTCCCCGTGCGGGTGGACGGCGGCGGGCGGACGGACGGCGGCGGGCCCGTCCCGGCCGCCGCGTTCCGCTGGGACGTGGCGGGCGACCCCCGGGACCCGCTCGCCGTGGCCCTGCGGCACGCCTCCCGCCGGGACGCCGAACCCGCCGTGGCCGTCGTCCTCGGCCCCGCGCACCGGTCCGGGGACAGCGCCGTGCTGCTGGAGGGGATCGCCCGCGCCGGCGCGTCCGGCGGGCGGCGGCTGGTGCTGCTGCACCGGGGCGCCGGGGGCGGGAGCCTGCTGCGCTCGGCTGCGCTGGAGTCGCCGGGGCTACGGGTCGCCGTCCTCGAACTGCCCGTGCGGGACGCCGGCCCCGGCCTCCCCGCCCGGATCGCCCGCCTCGCGCGGGGCGCCGCCCCGGGCGCCGAGTTGCGGGTGGCGGGGGACGGCGCGGTCACCCGTACCGGCTGGCGGGCCGTGACGCTGCCCGAGCCGCCGGTGGCGCCGGACGGCCCGGCCCGGCCGGGCGGTGCCGCTCTGATCACCGGCGGTCTCGGGGGCCTGGGGCTGCGGGCGGCGGCCGTGCTGTCGGCGGTCCGCGGCTACCGTCCCGTCCTCCTCGACACCACCGCCCCCGGGGAGTTGCCGCCCCGCCCGGCCGCGCTGCTGAGCCGGCTGTGCGACGCCCCGCCCGGCGCCGACGTGCTCACCGCCGACGTCACCGACCACCGGGCGGTCGCCCGGGTCCTCGGCCGGGTGCCGCTGCCCGTGCGGGCCGTCGTCCACTGCGCCGGCGTCGTCGCCGGCGGCCCGGTCGCCGGCGCCCGGGCCCGGGACCTGGACGCGCTCGCGGCCCCCAAGGCGGACGGGCTGGGCACCGTGCTCGACGTCCTCGACACCGGCGCGCTGCGGCACCTGGTCGTCTTCGGGTCGGTCACCGCGCGGGTGGCGCACCGGCAGTTGGGGGGCTACGGGCTGGCCAACGAGCTGCTGCGGCGGGAGGCGCTGCGCCGGGCGGCGGCGCTGCCGCGCTGTGCGACGGTGGTGGCCGAATGGTCGCTGTGGAGCGGGGCGGGCCGGGCGCACGAGATGGGCGCCGTGGGGCAGGCCCGCCGGATGGGCATGGCGCCGGTGCCGCTCGCGCCCGGCATGGCCGCGCTGCTGCGGCTGTTGCGGTGGCCGGCGGGGGCGCGGGCGGCCGGTGCCGTCGTCCTCACAGGGCCGGGCGAGGACAGCACCTTCCCGCCGGAGGGCCCCGACGAGTGTGGCAACAGCCCAACTTGAGAGAAGGCAAGCGGCCCGGGGTCGCATAACTTACCGATAGCGAGTTCTCCCTCTGCCGGTTCCGACCGGCCCTGTCGGAAGGAAGCTCACACATGGCTATCGACTTGTGCAACAAGTCCCCGGCCGCGCTGGCCGAGGGCGACCCCGGCTCCTGGGCCGAGGCGGCCCCCGAGGACCCGGTCCTGCTGGAGGACCTCGGCTCCGAGCAGCGCGACGCGCTCAACTTCGCCTACCGCACGACGCTCAGCAACGTCGACCCGCGCTTCGTCGCCGGCGACCCGGCCGCCTGGGCCAGCGACTTCGGCTACGCGCTGGACCGCGTGGCGATCCGGCTGGACAACCGCGGCAACGACGAGCTGCGCGAGCAGGCCCTGAACCACCCCGACCCGGCGATGCGCG
The DNA here is from genome assembly GCF_054551825.1 of Streptomyces sp. L500. Taxonomy (NCBI): domain Bacteria; kingdom Bacillati; phylum Actinomycetota; class Actinomycetes; order Kitasatosporales; family Streptomycetaceae; genus Streptomyces; species Streptomyces sp. L500. Next base: position 108,389 of record NZ_JBTOLC010000013.1, on the reverse strand, counting down.
AGCAGGCCCTGTTCGAGTACGCGGACCGCGACCACGCGGACGCCATCGACCTGCTGGCCCAGGCCGTCCGCGACGACACCGACCGTCAGGTGCGCTGGGACGCGCTGTGGGCCGTGGAGAAGCTGGGCGGCGCGCGGGCCGTGGCGACGCTGCAGTCCTTCCTCAAGGACGCCGACCCCGAGATCGCCGAGTGGTCGCGGCTGTTCATCAGCGAACTCCAGACCGGCGACCCGGCCTTCGACGGCCGCGAGGGCCGCTCCACACCGGGCCGGACCTTCGACGAGACGATCTTCCTGCTGATCCACTGCGATCTGTACGTCCGGCTGGACGACTCCAACCAGCACTGGGGCAAGATCTCCCTGTCGCCCCAGGGCCTCGCGCGGGTCTACGGACAGGCCCACGCCTGCCCCAACGTCGCCACCCGCGAGAGGCAGCTCGTCATCGCCAAGACCATCTCCGGGCTGCACACGGACGGCTCCCCGCACGTCGACAACTACCTCTTCCGCGGCTTCACCGACCGCAGCCGCCGCGACCGCGGCAACTTCTTCTTCGAGTCGCTGGTGCCCCGGCCGTTCTTCAAGTCCGGCCGCGCCGACGACCCGTCCCAGGGCGTCCGCCAGGCCCAGATCGGCTTCGCCCGCTACGGCACCTGGCACCTGGAGCCCCGCTTCCGGGTCCACGACGAGTACGCGATCCGCTACGTCCGCGGCCGCTTCCAGGGCTGGGGGCACGTCAACCTCGCCCGGATCGCGGGCAGGCCGCTGGAGGAGGTGCTCACCCCGGGCAACGGCGTGCTGTCCACGCTCCACGACCCCGAGGTCGGCCCGATGACCAACGCCTTCATCCTCGGCACGTTCAAGGGCAAGCTCAACGACTGGGACGGCGACGGCGTCATCGACCTCAACTCCCGCGACGTGTACTCCACCGTCGACGGCGAGATCGACTCCGATCAGGACGGCGTCCCCGACGAGCCCGGCCTGACCTGCTGCGACTGGACCGTACGGCAGCCCCTGCCCTGACGCGCCACCGCGCGCGTTCGTCACCCACCGCCCTGAAAGGGGAGAGATGTCCGCTCCGACGCAGCGGCCGTCCGTGGTCTATGGCCGCCCGGTCACCACGGACGGTGTGCCCAACCTGTACTCCGGCACCAGCGTGAAACCCTGGACCCCGCCGGTTCCCGGCATCGACAACCTCGGCATCACCTCCGTCGACACCTTCGCCGTCCCCGGCGTCGGCGAGTACACGGTGCCCTTCGACGGCTTCGTCCGCGTGGTGCGCTCGCAGCCGACGTCCGAGGAGTGGTCGAAGGCCGAGGTGTACACCAACCTCATCGAGATGAAGATGGAGGGCTCCTGCGAGGAGCTCGGCCACATCACGGTCACCCTCAACCCGGACTGCCTGTCGACCGGCCAGATCCGCACCCCCTTCGACCCGTACGCGGGTGAGGGACCGGCCGCCAAGGCGTGCCGCATGGCCGTCGGCGCCATCTTCGACATGCCCAAACTGGGCCTGCGGCTGGCCAACAAGGAACCGATCATCCTCACGATCGACGACGTCCGCCAGATCCCGCCCGCCGGCTCGCCCGGCAAGGGGCAGATCTACCGGATGCTGCCGCTGCACGACGTGGAGCGGATGGACGACTCGCCGGTCGCGTACGTCACCAGTCTGCGCTTCACCATGGGCGGCTATCTGCCCTGGGAGCGCTTCGGGCCCGAGTACAAGGAGTTCGGCAAGTAGCGGAGTTCGGCAAGTAGTCGCGCGAGCAGTCGCACGAGCGCTTCTTTCGAGGAAGGTGCCCATGACGCCCCACGACCCCCGCCCGCGCGGCCTCGCCCGCGAGTCCGCCGCGTTCCCGCCCCTGGCCGGCAGCGCCCGTCCCGTCGCCCAGGACCGGTGGGAACGGCTGGTCAGCACCGTCACCCTGCCCGAACCGCCGGAGGCGGTGTGGGCCGCGCTCACCGAACCGGACCGGGTGGCGCGCTGGCTGGCGGTCTGCCGGGGGCCGTGGGCGGTCGCCGGGCGGGAGTCGACGCTGGACTTCGAGGACGGCGAGTTCTTCTGGTGCCGCACCCTGAGCGCCGTCCCGCCGCGCGGGCACCGGGCGGGCTCGCTGCGGCTGCTGTGGCGCTGGGTGGGCGTGGGCCCGGCCACGGCGGTGACCTGGACCATCGCCCCCGGGGACGCCGGGGGTTGCGTGGTCACCGTCGTCGAGGAGGCCGACAACCCGCCCTCCGACTGGCGGTCCTGGAACGGCATGGGCTGGCCCGGCATCCTCGACCAGCTCGCCGCCCACCTGCGGACCGGCACCACCTGGCGCTGGCCGTGGCGCCGGGTCGGCCCGTACGTCCAGATCCCCCTGCCCGTACCCGCCTACCGGGCCTGGCAGGAGCTCACCTCCCCGGCGGGCGTCCAGCACTGGCTCCAGCGCTCCACGGGCGCCCTCGAACCCGGCGGCGAACTCGGCCTGGTCATGGGGGACGCCAGCGGCACCGCCCGGATGCGGGTGACGCGGATGGTGGACGCCGCCCAGGAGTTCCCCTCCTACCTCCCGTACCTGGAGTTCGAGCTGCGCCGGCCCGCCTGGACGGCGGCGCTCGGCGGCCGGCTGTGGATCGAGCCGGCGGGGCTGACCTCCTCGCTGCTCCAGGTCTGCCACTTCGGCTGGGAGAACCTCGACATCGCCGACCCGCTCACCGAACGCCGGATCCTCACCGGCTACTGGACGGCGGCGGCGGACCGGGCCCGCGCGCTGTTCCTCCCGCAGGGCCCGCCGGCGGGCCCGCACGGCTGGTCGATGGGAGGCGGGCAGCCTCTCGGCATGCCGGAGGGGCTGGACCCCCTGGCCGTCCAGGACTTCCTGGGCCGGGTCGTCGACGACCTCGGCGCGGCCATGTCCGGGGTGCTGGTGGCGCTGGGCGTCCGGCTGGGGCTGTTCACGGCACTGGGCACGGGCGGTCCGGCCACGGCGGCCGAACTCGCGGGGCGCACCGGCCTGTCGGAGCGCCATCTGCGGGAGTGGCTGCGCGGCCTGGCCGCCGCCGGCTACGTGGACCACGACCGCGCCGACGACCGCTTCGCCCTGCCGCCGGCGCACGCCGCCGTCCTGGCCTTCGAGGACTCGCCCGTGCACCTCGCCCCCGGCTTCGAGCTGCTGCCGCCGCTGGCGGCGGCCGTGGAGGACGTCGCGGAGGACTTCCGCACGGGCAAGGGCGTCGACCGCGCCGCCTACTCGGAACGGCTCTTCGCCGCCATGGAGCGGATGAGCGCGACGTGGCTGGACACCGAGCTCACCGACCGGTGGATCCCGGCCGTCCCCGGGCTGGCGCCCGCGCTGGAGAAGGGCGGGACGGTGGTGGACATCGGCTGCGGCGGCGGCCGGGCGCTGGTCAGGCTGGCGGAGCGCTTCGGAAGCAGCCGTCTCACCGGCTACGACCTCCACGAACCGAACGCACGAAGGGCCCGCGAGGCCGCGCGCGAGGCGGGGGTCGAGGACAGGGTGACGATCGAGGCGACGGACGCGGCGACGGCGCTGGCGGGCGCGGGGCCGCTGACGCTGGTCACGATGTTCGACGTCCTCCACGACGCGGCCGCGCCGGAGGAGTTGCTGCGGACGGTGCGCGAGGCCCTCGACCCGGAGCACGGCGTCCTGCTCGTCCTGGAGTCACTGTCGGCGGACGACCCGGCCGACAACACCGGCCCGCAGGCCACCGTCCTCTACGCCACCAGCACCCTGTACTGCCTGCCCACCGCGCTGGCCGACGGCGCCCCCGGTCTGGGCACCCTGGGCCTGCCACCGGCGGAACTCCACCGGCTCGCGGACGCGGCGGGCTTCGGGCGCGTGGAGCGGATCGCGACGGCGAGCCCGTTCAACGCCCTGTACGCGCTGCGGCCGTGACCTTGTCCATGGACGAGAACTTCGCGCGTCTCCTGTCCTTGAAGGACACGATGACCCCATGGGCCCTGCGGGCCGTGGTGACCCTCGGCGTCCCCGACCTGCTCGCCGACGGCGAGCTCGGGGTCGCCGAGCTCGCCCGGCGCACGGGCGTCGTCCCGGACGCCCTCCACCGGGTCCTGCGACTGCTCACGGCCCGCGGCGTCTTCACCGAACCGGCCCCGGGCGTCTTCGCCCCCACGTCTCTCTCCCGACTGCTCGAATCCGGCCAACGCTGCATGAGCCTCCACCCCTGGCTCGACCTGGACGGCGCCATCGGGCGCGGCGACCGCGCCTGCGTCCACATCCTGGAGGCGCTGCGCACGGGTCTGCCGGTGTACGAGCGGGCCTACGGGCGCCCGGTCTGGGAGGACCTGGCGGCGGACCCCGCCCTGACGGCGTCCTTCGACACGGCCATGGCGTCCCGCGCCACAGCCCTCGCCCCGGCGGTGGCCACCGGCTACGACTGGCCGTCGGCCCGCCACGTCCTCGACGCCGGCGGCGGCACGGGCACCGTCCTGGCCGAACTCCTCCGCACCCACTCCCACTTACGGGGCACCCTCCTGGACCGCGCCCCTGCCGTAACGGCGGCCCGCGACAGCTGGGGCGCCACGGCGGAGGGACGCCGCTGCGCGTTCACACCGGGCAGCTTCTTCGACGCCTTGCCGCCCGGCGCGGACGTGATCCTGCTGGTGAGCGTCATCCACGACTGGGCGGACGAACACGCGGTGGCGATCCTGCGCCGATGCGCGGAGGCTCTTCCGCCGGACGGACGCGTCCTGATCGCCGAGCACGTTCGCGACGACGACGCGGGGGCGACCGCGGGCCTGCTGGAACTGGACCTCCTCATGCTCCTGGTCTACGGCGGCCGCGAGCGGAACCTGCCCGACTTCCGGGAACTCGGGGAACGGGCGGGGCTGCGGCTGGGTGGGGTGACGGAGGTGGGGGGTGGGCTGAGCCTGCTGGAGTTGCTCCTCTGATCGCCATGTCAGCCGCCGCCTACGGCCTGCCCATACGGCTCCGGCGATTGGTATCGCGCAGCTTGCGGAGGAGTTCACCACGACGGACCACTGTGGTAACGGCCCCGACGCGGCCGACGCCGGAAGTCGTCGGCGCGCACAGTGCCGCCCGCTCGGGGAGCTCCAGGGCGTGAGCGAGGCTTCGGTAATCGATGATGCGTTGTGTCCCACATCTCCCGCATGTCTTCGCCCCAAAGCGGGTGACGCATTCTGTCTCGGGGTGCGGGCAGTTGGCGTACGTCGCACGCCACTCGTGCGGGCTCAGGACCCCTGTCACGGGTGCGCCGCCCGCAGATGCCGACCCATGACCGTGGCCATGGCCTCGGCCCTCCGCCTATCACCCTGACGGACAGCCTCGTAACGCGTCGCCTTGATCGTTCTGCATTGCGCGCAGGGCTGGTGACTGAGCTCTTGATCTGCTTGCTGCGGGAACGGCCCTGGGGCGTGGCCACCGGCAAGGTCATTCATCGAGCCTCCTGATCGCGACAAGGGAGGGCAACTCATGCACTCATGTATATGAGTGCAGATTCGAGAGTGGCGTAGCTCCTCTACATGAGTCAAGGCGGTCAGCCGAACGCGTGACAGCCGAGCCCGATCGCTGACTTACCGTCAGTCGTGGGCTGTGATGCGGTACTCGAGGACGAAGCGGTCCGCCACCATGACCGTGTCGCAGACCTCGACGACCCGGCCGTCGTCTGTCACAGCGTCGCGCACGAGGTGAATGACGGGCGAGCCGGGGCTGAGGTGCAGGGCCGACGCCTCCTGCTTGGTGGCGAGGCGCGCCCGTACGGTCTCGACGTACTCGTGAAGAGTGTGGCCGTGTTCCTCAAGACGAGCGTAGATGCCGCCTCGACCGGGGTTCTCGTGCGACAGCTCCGGGATGGCTTCGGCCACGTCCCACGGGAGATAGGAGGTGGCTTCCTCCGTGGGTGCTCCGTCGCTGAAATAGCGTCGACGCCGCGCAAGTACCTTCTCGCCTGCGGGCACGCCCATGTGTTCGGCGATCTCGACCGGAGCCTCGGTCGGCCCGACGTAAAGCACCTGGACGTTCGGCTTCTGGCCCGCCTGCTCGGCCTCCGCCAGGTAGGCGGCCTTCCCGCTTCTGCGGTGGGACCGGCGAAAACGGTCCGAGGACTTCCTGTGGACAGGGCGCGAGGCCATCACATACGAACCACGTCCGTGGTGGGTTTCCACAAGCCCCGCTGTCCGCAGTTCGGCGACTGCTTTGCGGACCGTTCCCTGGGAAACGCCATAGCGTTCCATGACCTCGGATTCACTGGGCACTTGCGTGCCCGACGGCAGGGTTCCCGCACGGATCTGTTCGGCCAGATCGTCCGCGATCTGCAGATAACGCGGCTTGCCGGAGTCCCGCGACGCCTCGTTCCCCATGTGCCCGATCGCCCTCCTATGCTCAACCGCATGAGTACAGCGGCCCAGTCTTCCAGGTCCACCCCTCTCCACTCCGTCTCGGTGGCGGGAGCAGTGGTGCGCGACGACGGCCGCGTCCTCGCCATCCAGCGGGCCGACAACGGGAACTGGGAGCTTCCTGGCGGAGTCCTGGAGATCCAGGAGTCCCCGGAGGCCGGCGCGTGCCGGGAGGTGCTGGAGGAAACCGGCATAGAGGTCAGCGTGGAGCGCCTCACGGGCGTCTACAAGAACATGGCCCGGGGCATCGTGGCCCTGGTCTTCCGCTGCCGGCCGATCGGTGGCTCCGAGCGTGCTTCCGACGAGTCCGCCGCCGTGTCGTGGCTGACTCCCGAGCAGGTGACCGCCACGATGACGGAGGCCTACGCGGTCCGCCTGCTCGACGCGCTCAGCGACGACGCGCCCCACGTGCGCATCCACGACGGGCGCAGCGTGCTGAACGCTGCCTGAGCGACCGTGTGCGGGACGTCCGGCCCCCGGTAGCCGGTCTCGTCACGGGCCTGGCGGACCGCCGCCGCTCATTCCGGAGTCGGCGGCGCGACCCCGCCGTCTTCTGCGCTGTCGTCCATGGCGGGCAGTATCACGCACCCCTGATCCACGGCGTGGCGATCCGGGCGTATCCAGCCCGTGTGCCGCCTCGGACGTGACCGCGTCAGCTCCCGTTCCAGGGCATCACCGGGAACCACCACCAGTCGTAGCGGGCCGGCAGGCGGATGCCCCAGTAGACGACGGTGAAGGTGCCGAACAGCAGCAGGGCCGTGCCCGTGACGCGGGCGGCGCGGGTGGGGGTGGCGTTGAGCCAGCGGGGGACGCGGCCGTGGGCGGCCAGGGCAAGGGTTAGGAAGAGGACGGCGACGACCACCACGTTGCCGAGCGCGATCAGGGCGAACAGTAGCGCCCCGTAGAGGGCGTTGTGGGTGTCGGCCGCGTAGGCGAACGCCTTGCGGAAGAGGGGGTAGGGGCGGCCGATGACGAAGCCGCCGATGAGGGCGCCGATCAGGAGGAGCCGCAGGCGTTCGGGGTCGCGGGTGCGGCGGGCGAGGGGGTCGGGGGCCAGGCCGAGGGCGGAGAGGCCCAGCCAGACCATGGCCAGGCCGATCACCGTGAAGACGATCAGGGCCTGGAGGGCGCGCGGCGGTATGCCGCCACCGCCGGTGGCCGTGGAGAGCTGGGGCACGTCCGGGCCGATCGCGGCGCAGATCCCGCCGTATACGGCCGCCACCGCGACCGCCGCGGCGGTGACCCGGGCCAGCGGGCGCAGGACGGCGGCCGGACGGCCGCCACGGGTGTCGCCGGTGCCGGCCATGGGGGCGAGGGCGCCGAACGCGGCCACGTTGCAGGCGGTGAACGTGCCCGCCAGGCCCACGACGAAGGTGAAGACGACGCCCGCGCCGCTGCCGGGGATGTCGTCCTTCAGGGAGTCCCGGCCCAGGAGGCCGTCGGCCGTGTCGACGCCCAGCCCGTCGACGAGCCGCGCCGACCAGACGACGGCGAGCACGACGCCCGCGACCGCGCAGGCGGTGGTGGCGGTGGCGCGCCGGTCCGTGGCCGTCGTGACGGCCGCGTGGGTCCGTGCCATGGCGTGTCCCCCTCGGTCAGGCGCTGAAGGGCCGCAGGGCGTGGAGGAGTTCCTCCGGTACCGGTTCGGGTTCCATGTCGCCGCCGTCACCGGTGCGGCGCATGCAGGCGACGGTCTGGTGGCCGCGGGCCACCAGTTCCGGCGGGCTGCCGGCGCGCACGTAGTCGAAGGCCATCTCGACGCGGTTGCCGGCGAGGTGGCGCAGCGACATGTGGATGTCGATCTCGTCCAGCGCCCGGCACTCGCGCAGGTACTCCACGTCGCAGGAGACCGTCACGAGCGTGAGGCCCTGGGCGAAGGCCGCGACCGTGCCCGGCGCGTGTTCGGCCAGGAAGCGCTCGCGGCAGTGGCCCTGCCAGCGCACGTAGTGGGCGAAGTAGACGTTGCCGGCGAGGTTGGTCTCCTCGAACGGCACGTGGTGGCGGTGGACGTAGGCGCGCCGCCCGGGCGTCGTCATGCGCGGCCTCCGGCGACGCCCACCCGGACGGACCGCGGTACGCGGACAGGTGGCCCGCTGCCGACCGCCACCGCGACGGGAGACGGCACGCCCGCGACGCGGACGACGACCGTGGCGACGGCCAGGTCGCCGGCGCGCAGCAGCACCCAGCCGTCGGCGGCGGTGCGCTCGACGCGCAGCGGGGCGTCCGGGCGGGCGCCGAGGGCCAGCACGACCTGACGGCATGTCAGCAGACGGGCGTAGCCGTGCCCCGGCTCCCCGCCCGTCGCACGGTCCGCCTCCTCGGCCACGGCGGCGGCGCGCGGGCCCAGCAGGGACCGCCAGCGCTCGGGGGGCGCGTCGGGCACGGGTGCCCAGTCCACGGCCACGGGCCGGCCGGCGACGGCGGCCAGGGCCCGGTCGCCCAGGTGGGCGATGCGGCGGAAGCCGTCCGTCTCGAGGAACGGGTCGTCGGCCGTGGGCCCCGCCGCGAGATCCGCGCGGGCCTCGGGCAGGAGGCCGTCCAGGACGCGGGTGAGGTACGGACCGAGGAGTTCGGCGGGCCAGGGCGCGTCGGCGGGCCGGGGCAGCGGGCCCACGTCCTTCAGCCGCAGGCCGTGCCACGTCTCCAGGATCGTCCCGGCCTCGGACTCCACGCGCAGGTCGTAGCGGTAGCCGTCGGCGTCGCGCGCCGTCTCGTGGGCGTGGACGATCACGGTGCCTTCGCCGGGTGCCGGGCCGTGGAACCGTACGGCGTCCACGCCCACCGGCAGTACCCGCCGGTGCGGCACGCAGCCCTGCAGCACGTGCACGTACGCGTCGCGCAGGGCCGCGTCCCCCAGCAGCAGCCGGGAGCTGTGGAAGCCGCTGAACCACTCCCCCGCGCCGCCCGCCGCCACCTCCGCCACGCAGTGGCGGCCGCTGAGCCGCCGGTAGCGCACCACGCGGCGGAAGCGCGGGCCGTGGAAGAACAGTTCGCCGTAGTGGGGCGAGCGCGCGGCGGGGGCGGGGGCCGCCACCGGTGCGCGAGCGGACTCACCGCCCGTCCGGTACACCGCGCGGAAGTGGTCGGCCGAGAAGCCCGTCTCGTCGCTGCGCACCACCGCGACCACCGTGCCGTCGTCGTGCCGCAGCGCGGCGACGCGCACGGTGCGGGAGCCGTCCGGCGGCACGGTGACCGGCCGTTCGAAGGCGGCCTCGGTGACGGTGAGCACGCCGTCGTGCCCGGTGACGGCGGCCGCCGCCTGGGCCATGGCCTCCAGCCCCACGACGGCCGGCAGCAGGGGCACGCCGTCGAGGGCGTGGTCGGCCAGGTACGGGTCGCCGCCGAGGCCCACGCGGGAGTCGGCCACCACCTCCACGCCCGGCTGGTGCACCAACGGGCGTTCCAGGAACCGCAGCAGCGGCAGCGACTCGTCGGCGTGGCGGAGCGTCTCGGCGCGGGGCAGCCGCCCGGCGACCAGCACGGTGGACGGCAGGTCCGGGGCGCCGAGCAGGGACAGCAGGATCCTCGTGCCGTCGGCCACGGGGATCGGGGCGACGCCCTGGCGGCGCAGCGTCTCGACGGCCCCGAGCCGCTGGGCCATGCCCGCGCCCTCCCACTGCGACCACTCGACGGTCAGGCAGCGGCAGTGCGGCAGGGCCTCGGCGAGCTCGTCGACGCGGCGCCGCATCAGGTCGTTGGCCAGGGCGTAGTCGGCCTCCCCCGGCAGCCCGATCCGGGCGATCACCGAGCCGAAGGCCACGAGGAGGCGCAGCCGCCGGGTGTCCACGGCGGCGAGGACCGCGTCCAGCCCGTCCCGTTTGGGCGCGCACGCGGCGCGCAGCCGATCGGTGGTGACGGTCTCCAGCCGCCCGGGCTCGTTGCGCCCGGCGCAGTGCAGGACGGCCGTCACGGGCCCGAGGCGCGCCTCGGCCTCGGCGACGCGGCGGCGCACGGCGGCGGGGTCGGTGACATCGGCCGTGACGTACAGCGCGGTCACCTTCTCGTCGTCGAAGCGGCGTAGCCATGTGTCGACTTCGGCGTCGTCGCCCGGTGCGCTTCGTCCCAGCAGGACGAGGCGCGCTCCGGTGGCGCGGGCGAGGGCGAGCGCCGACTCGGCGCCGATGCCCTTGGCGCCGCCGGTCACCAGGCACACATCGCCGGGCCCGAGGGGGATCGCGGCGGCGTCGGGCTCAGGCAGGGGCCGGTGTTCGGTGACGGGCGCGTGGGGGCGGCCGGTGTCGTCGAGGACGATCTCGGCGTAGCCGGCGATGCCCCGCGCCACGGCCTCGTCGGCGGCCTGCCGTATGCCGTCGGGGTGGGGCGGCGCGTCCACGACGAGACAGGACAGGCCGGGGCGTTCGGCGGCGACCGAGCGGGCGACGACGTCACCGACGGCGCGGTGGTGCAGGAGGAGCAGGGGCGCTTCGGCGTTCGCCGCCGCCGTGTGGAGGGCGACTACGCACTCCTCGGGCGTGGGGCCGGGGGGCAGGGCGACGACGATGGCGGGGACGGCGTCGGCGTCGTCCGTGGTGGGGAAGGCGGCGTGGATGACGTCGGCGAGGGGATGGTCGTCGGGGACGAGGCGGGTCCAGGTGTGGGCCCTCGTGGCACGGCCGTTCGCGGTGGCCGGGCGGGGGACGAGCCGGTGGGTGAAGGCCCGCACCCAGGGGGCGACGCCTTCGACGGGCACGTCGCCCTCGCCCTCGCCCCGGGACGCCGGCAACGCGGCGATGTGGGCGGCGAGCCCGGCCACGCTGGCGGTGACGAGCGCCCCCGTGTCGACGGGCGCCTCCCGCCCGAGCGCGCGGGCGGCGTCGGCGGCGATCTGGGCGAGGCGGAGGGAGTTCACGTGGAGGTCGGAGAGGAGGAGGTCGTCGTCGCGGATGGCGTCGGCGGGGAGTTCGAGGGCGGTGGCGATGAGCGTGCGGATGGTAGTGAGGGGGCCACCCCCTCGTGCAGCCGGGGACTCCGCCCCCGGGCCCCCGACGACCTCCGTGCCGGCCGCTCCGCCAGCGGATTCCGCAGGCGTCGTCGGCTCCGGAGGGAGGACCCCGCTGCCGGAAGGCGGCAATCCCGGCGCACTCGCCGCTCCGGGTGTGGCCCCGGCGAGGGGCAGGGGGGACCCGTCCGCGCCCCCGCGAGCGCTCGCACCCCCGCGCGCACCCCCGCGCCCGGGCCGCGGCGGCGCCTCGGGGGGCCGGGGGCTCGCCCCCGGGGGAGACGGTGAGGGGGCGGGGTCGGGGAAGTCGACCTCGCACGGGTTCGACAGGAACACCCGTGGCCGGGACAGGTCCAGCGGCCGGTGGAAGCGCCCCGCCGTCCAGGCGCGGACGTCCGCGCCGCAGGCCGCGTACAGCGCCGCCGTCGTCGCCGCCAGCGCGCCCACGCCACCCGTGACGTCGAGGGTCAGGACGGGCGCTGTTGTGTTGTCGCGCGCCGGCGCGGACACCGTCGTGCCCGCGCCCACCTCCATCAGCACGTCCACGTGCCGCGCCAGCTCCCCCACCGCTTCCCCGAACCGGACCGGTGCCGTCACCTGCTCCGTCAGCAGCGCGGCCACATCCGTGTCCGGCCCGAGAACGGCGGCCGTCACCGACGAGACCACCGTGCCCGAGAGCCAGCCGAAGCCGGCCTCCATGAAGCACTTCTCCAGCTCCGGCAGCGCCGGTCGCATCGCCGCCGAGTGGAACGCGTGGGAAACCGCCAGAGCAACGACGGCGACGCCCCGGCGGCGCGCCTCCGCCCGTACCAGCGCCAGGGACGGCACGGGGCCCGCGACCGTCAGCCGGTCGGGGCCGTTGACGGCCGCGATCACCGCGTCCGTGCCCGCCAGCAGGGACTCCGCCGTCGCCACCGGCGCCGCCACCGCGAGCATCCCTCCGCCGCCCTCGGCGTACCGGGCCATGAGGTCGCCCCGGGCGCGGGCGAGCCGGACGGCGGCGGCCGGTGGCAGGGCGCCGGCCCAGGTCAGGGCGGTGAGTTCGCCGAGGCTGTGGCCGAGCGCGGCGCGGGCGCGGACACCCAGCCGGTCCAGGTAGCGCAGCCCGGCCAGCGAGGCCGCGACCACGGCGGGCTGCACGACGGCCGTGTCGACGTCACCGCCCCGCCCCTCCGGTACCTCCGCCAGCAGGTCCCCCACCCCCACCATCCGCCCCAACGGGCCCACGCGTCCGCCCGCCGCGCCCTGCCCCGGGAAGAGCAGACCGAGCCGGGCCGTGGGGCCCACGCCCGTGAACACCCCGGCGGCCGCGTCCCCGTGGAACCCCGGCCGCCCGCCGAGCGAGCCCGCCGCCGCTCTCAGCCGCTCCGCCAGCTCGCCGGGCGAGGAGGCGGTCACCGCCACCCGGACAGCGGCCCCCTTCCCGTCCGCGGAAGCAGCCAACTCGACACAAAGGTCCGTCAGTTCCGCCTCCGACAAGGACTCCGCCGTCCCCGCCAGTCGCACCAGCCGTCCCGCGACCTCCCCGGGGTCGTCCCCGCCCACCGGGAAGACCTCCCACCCGGGCGCGGGCACATACGGCCGTGGATACGCGTACGGATGCCGTCGCGCATCCGCGCTCTCCAGGACGACGTGGGCGTTGACGCCGCCGAAGCCCACGGAGTTGACGGACGCCCGGCGCGGCACCGCGCGGCCCGGCCAGTCCTCCGGCTCGCCGAGGGTCCGCAGGGGGCCCGTGAGCAGCGGGTGGGGGTCGTCGCAGCCGGTGGTGGGCGGCAGGACGCCGTGGTGGACGGCGAGGGCGGCCTTGATCAGCCCGGCCGCGCCCGCCGCCGCCTTCGTGTGCCCGATGTTCGCCTTGACGCTGCCCAGCGCCACCGGCGGGCCGCCCTCGGAACCCAGCGCGGCCCCCAGCACCGCGAGCTCCACTTCGTCGCCGACGGCCGTGCCCGTGCCGTGGCCCTCGATCAGGCCGGCCGTCGCCGGGGCGAAGCCGGCGCGTTCGTAGGCACGGCGCAGAGCGAGGGCCTGGCCGGTGCGTTCGGGGCGGGTGAGGCCGCCGTGGCCGTCGGAGGACAGGCCCCAGCCCTCCACGACGGCGTAGGCGCGCAGGCCCAGGCGCCGGGCGTCCTCGGCGCGGGCGAGGACGAGGACGCCGCAGCCCTCGCCGGGCAGGAAGCCGGTCGGGTTCCGGTCGTAGACGCGCATGGGGCCCCGGGCGAGCGCGCCGAGGCGCGAGAAGCCGACGAGTTCGAAGGGGTCGAGGCTGAGGTCGACGCCGCCGGCCAGGGCGAGGTCGAGGTCGCCCGCCGCGAGCGCCGTGCAGGCGGTGACGACGGAGACGAGCGACGAGGCGCACGCGGCGTCGACGGTGTAGCCGGCGCCGTGGAAGCCGAAGTGGTTGCAGATCCGGCCGCTGATGGTGTTGGCGAGGCCGCCGGCCAGGGACTCGTCGCCGGGGACGGGGAAGGGGCTCTTGTAGAGCTCCTCCAGTTCGCCCAGCAGCTCCCGCCGTTCGCCCTCCGCCAGGCCGCGCCGGCCGAGGACGGTATCGACCGTGCGGCGGACGTACGGCCAGCGCAGCCGCAGCGGCCCGGTGCGGGAGAACTCGCCGGTGAGGGAGTTGCCGATGACGACTCCCACCCTGTCCCGGTCGAGCCCCGTCAGCCCCTCCAGCCCCTCCCCCTCCGCCAGGCCCGCGTCGCGCAGCGCGGCGGCGGCGACGTCGAGGGCGAGCCAGTGGGTGAGGTCGGCGGCGCGGAAGGCGCCGCCGGGCACCCGGAAAACCTGCCGGTCGAAGGTCCAGCCCTCAAGCACGGCCGCCCGTTCGGCGACGATGTCGTCGCCGGCCACCGAGACGCCCGGCGCGTAGTCGGCGATCCGCAGCCGCTCGGGCGGGATCCGGCGGAACGCCCGGCGCCCGGCGAGCACGGTCCGCCACAGCTCGTCGGGGCCATCGGCGTCCGGATAGCGACAGGCCATCCCCACGATGGCGACAGGGCACTTCACCGAGCCTCCCGCACCACAGCAGGATGAGCGGGACGACGACTGGAGAAACGTTCCATCAAAGGCGCCGTCAGCGGTAGCGTCACCAGCGCCACCCACCGCACCACGCACACCACCGCCAGCGCGAAGAACAGGCCGAAGGTGATGTGCAGCACCATCAGCGTCCCGTACGCGGCCGCGATCCCCAGCCCGAAGGCGAACTGACGGCGGGGCGCGAACGGCGTCGTCCCCGGGTCGCTGATCATGTAGTTGGTGTAGAGGATGAAGGCCACGCCGGTCATCGGCGACAGCGCGCCGGGCAGCCAGGCGTCGGTGAACGCGGCGCGCAGCAGCGCCTGGAGGACGAAGCCGCCGGCCCAGCCCAGCAGCAGCGGCGTCTTCAGCGTCAGCTTGGCGTTGAGCATCGTGCCGGCCACCAGCACCGCGAACGGGATGATCCAGCGCAGCACCCCGGGCGGGTACTCGGTGAACTCGTACGGCGGGGCGATGCCCACCCAGTCGTAGATCAGCAGGGTGGCGACGATGCCGGTGTTGGACGGGTTGAGGACGTGCTGGGGCTTGCCGCGCACCCGGGCGCGCACCGCGTACTTGGAGCCGATGCCGACGGCGGCGGCGAACGCGATGGGCCAGAGCCGGTCGTTGGCGTAGAGCAGCATGGAGCAGGCGAGGCCGGTGATGTGCGCGGGCAGCATGAAGTCGAGGACCTTGCCGAACGGGCCCAGGTAGCGCGGCCGGCGGCGGCGCGCGGCCGCGTCGACGGTCTCCAGCAGCAGTTCGGTGGCGTAGGCGGTGCCGACGGCGACGAACGGGGTCGCGTACGCCTGCTCGAAGCCCAGCCAGGTCAGGCCGACGATGTTGAGGACGGTGATGGAGAGCGCGAAGCGGCGCAGGGCCTTGCTGCGGCGCTTCTCCGGGGTGGGGCCGGCGGGTTTCCCGGTGGCGGGGGCGGTCGGGGAGGCGGGGGCGGTGGTCGTCACGGGGGCACCTCTTCGGAAGACCTTCAGGAGAGGACGACGGTGTGGGCGCCGGGCGTCAGGGACCGGGTGGTCCGGTGCGGCCCGGTGGCGTCGCGCCAGGTGATCTCGACGGCGACCGGTCGCTTCGCGTCCGCTCCGGCCCCCAGCCCGAAGAGCAGCTCGGAGCTGTTGACGCCGGTGTGCCCGTTGGCCGGCTGGAGCTGCTGGGTCCACGTCCGGCCGTCGTCGGTGCGGACGGTGACGTGGGCGCCGATGGCCGGGGTGGTGGCCGTGCCGCCCGGCACGGCGGCGGGCACGACCGGGCGCAGCGCCAGATACGGCCCGGCGGTGGGGCCGGTGTTGCGGTGGTGGACGGACCGGCCCCACTGGTTGGCCACGACGATGTCGAGGCGTCCGTCGCCGTCGGCGTCGGTGAGGGCGTAGGAGCGGCTGGGCACCTTCTCGTCGAGCCCGGTCGCCTTGGCCAGATCGGTGTAGCGGCCGTCGGCGGTGCGCACCCAGAAGCGGTTGCCGGCGGCGCCGGAGAGGTCGTCGCCGGGTTTGACGCGGGGCCAGCTCAGCGGGGAGTGGAGCACGCTGTCGTTGGCCATGGCGAGCTCCTGGAGCTCGGGCCATTTGCTGGTGCCGCCCTTGACGAAGCCGACGGCCTGGAGGATCTGGGGGGTGCCGCTGTGGTCGAAGTCGCCGGTCTTGACGTCCCAGGACCAGCCGGAGCGGGACAGTCCCAGGTCCTCGCTGCGGTCGTGGTAGGGGGCGATGCCCTTGGCGAGGTCGGAGAGGGGGCCGTTGCGGGTGAAGACGAAGTTGCTCTCCTCCAGGGCGTAGGGGAGCGTGATGTTGCTGACGAGGATGTCGGGTTCGCCGCGTCCGGTGAGGTCGGCGAAGGCGACGCCCATGCCCTTGAAGGAGTCGTGGCCGAGGACCTTGGACTTGGGGGTGGTGAAGGTCCGGCGGCCCTCGGCGAGGGAGTAGGACGGCCGGCCGGGCCGGGAGTGGTTGACGAGCAGCCGGTCGGGGCCGAAGTCGTTGGCGATGTAGAGCTCGGGCAGTCCGTCGCCGTCGAGGTCCTGGGCTCCGAGCGCCAGGGCCCAGCCGTGGCGGACGCCCGCGGGCAGGGCGTCGGGCGCGTCCCGGAAGCGGGCCTCGGGGTCGGGCCCGCTCCGGCCCGAGTGCCACAGCAGGACGTGGGTGCTGCCCGCGTTGCGGGCGTTGGACATGCCGTCCTGCATGGCCATCCGGGGGTCGTCGGCGGCCTCGGTGTCGAGGACCTTGGCGCCGTCCGGGAAGTAGTTGCCGACGATCAGGTCGGGGTGGCCGTCGCCGTCGACGTCGGTGAAGTCGACGGTGGTGGTGTTCCACACGCTCATGGGCGAGACGAGTTCGGTGGCGTGGAAGGCGGCGGCGGACGGCGCGACGGGCTTGCCGTCGGGGCCGGTCCGTCGCAGGAAGAGGACCGGGGAGCGGCCCCAGTAGTAGACGAGGACGCCGGTGAGCCCGTTCTGGGCGAAGTCGCCGGTGACACAGCCCATGGGGGCCATGGTGCGCGGGTTCCAGGGCAGCCCTTCCGGGGTGAGGGTGAAGGGCGCGTACCGTCCGGCGGAGCCCGGCAGGGGGCGGACGGTCACGGAGTCGTCGCGGGGGTCGACGAGGCAGGCGTCGGCGTCGCGGCCGGTGCCGGCGATGTCGCCGACGGCGACGCTCGCGCCGACGGCCGAGATCCACGCGGAGATCCTGCGCAGGGCGGGCTGCACCTGCCGCTCGGTCCGGGCCCCGGCGGGGTCGCCGTTGAGGTACTCGGAGGTGAAGCGGAAGCGCTCGGCCATCCGGTCCCGTTCCGCCCCGGACGTGCCGGGCCGGACGGCCGCCACGCCCAGGCAGGACGCGATCACCACGGCGACGACGGGCGCGGCGAGCGCTCGCCACTCGATGCGGGGCCAGCGGGGCGTGCGGGGCATGTTCCCTCCGTAATCGGCCGACCGGGCGTCCAGGTGAGGGGCGTCACCGGGAGGCGAGCGCGCTCCCGCTGATCAGGGCCCGCCAGGCGAGGAAGTCGCCGAGGCTGCCGTCGCCGCGCAGCCGGCGTTCCGCGTCCAGCGTCCAGCCCGCGGCCGTCACCGCGTCGACGCCCACGAGCCGGAGGACCCCCCGGTGGGTGTGCTCGGGGATGTGGCCGCCCCGGCGGCGGGCCTCGGCGGCGAAGGCGGCGCCCTGGGCGAGGTGCTGCCAGTAGGGGCCGGAGCGCTCGCGCAGCCGGTCCAGTTCCGCGTCGGCGGCTCCCCCGGCGTAGCAGGCGGCCAGGCCCACGCCGCTCCACAGATGGGAGCGGCGGTCCTCGGGGAAGGCGGCGACGGTCTCGGCGATGCGGTCGGGGTCGGCCGCCTCGACGAACCACAGGCTCCGGCCGAGGCCCTGGTGGCGTACGGTGCCGCCGGGCCGGGGCGGGCTCTTGCGGGCGATCCGGGCCACCGCCGTCCGCCCGCCGAAGTAGCCGTACGAGAAGCCGAGGCCGTCCAGCGCGAGCCAGCCCAGCAGCGGGTCGAGGCCGAGCAGGCGGCGGGCCCCGGGCAGCGGCGCCTTGGCCAGCGCCCAGCCGACGCCCACGTGGACGAGGTGGACGTAGTCCCGGCCGGGCCCCCTGAGCAGGGCGCGGACGCGGCGCCCTCCGGTGAGGGCGAGGGTGTCGAGGAGGGCGCAGGCCATGCCCGCGCCCTCGTAGGCGAAGCCGCGCTCGACGGGGTCGAGGTCCGTCAGCCGCTCCTGGACGGCGCCGGGGGCGGCCGTCAGGGCCGTGTTGAAGCCGGTGAGGAAGGAACGGCCGTGGCGTTCCAGGACGTGCCGGCTCTCCGGCCTGTCGCAGGGGAAGCCGCGGACCGCGAAGTCGGCCGTCTCCTCGCGCAGACACAGCCGGCGGGCCCACCGGGGGGCCGCGGGGCCCTGCCGCGCACGGGTGCGCGAGCGGGGCGGGGCTGAAGGCTTTCCGGGCATGTGCGACCCCCGTCCTGTCCTCAAGGGTGGTGCGCTGCCGGGGAGTTCTCCGGCGCGGGTCGGCGACCGGACTCGAACACAGTGCGTATTGCTATCAGTTATGGAAGTGACGGTCAACACATCCGGTTCGCGCCACCGGCGATTCGGCCGAAAAGACGGCCCCCTCCCCGGCCGTTCACCGCAGCTGCTCGGCCGGGCGCAGCAGCACCTCGCCGATCGCCATGCGGCGGGGCCGGGTGACGACGTGGACGATCGTCCCGGCGACGTCCTCGGGGCGCAGCGGGGTGCCGGGGTCGAAGCCGTCGGCGAGGGCGGCGAGCACCTCGGGCCGGGAGTGGGTGGGGAGTTCGGTGGCGACGAAGCCGGGCTCGACGACGCAGACCCGCACGTGGCGGCGGGCGACCTCCTGGCGCAGGGCCTCGCTGAAGCCGTTCACCCCGGATTTGGTGGCGTCGTAGAGGGCGGTATGGGGCGTGGCGGCGCGGGCGCCGCTGGAGCTGACGTTGACGACGTCGGCGACGCGCCGGGGGCCGTCGGCGGCGGCGCGCAGCAGGTGGGGCAGGGCGGCGCGGGTGACGAGGGCGGTGCCCAGCAGGTTGACGCCGACCATGCGGTGCCACTCCTCGGTGGGCGCGCCGTCGACGGGGCCGAGCAGCAGCACGCCGGCGGCGTTCACCACGATGTCGAGCCGTCCGTGGGCGGCGAGGGCCGCCTCGACGGCCGTGACCGCGCCGGACTCGGTGGCGAGGTCGGCCTCGGCGACGAACGCCCGGCCGCCCAGCGCCTCGACGGCCTCGGCGACCTTCAGGAGGCGGTCGCCGCGCCGGGCGACGAGGGTCACCCGGGCGCCCTCGGCGGCCAGCGCCAGGGCGGTGGCCTCGCCGATGCCGCTGGAGGCGCCGGTCACCAGGGCGGTGGTCCCTGCCAGTGCGTCGCTCACGACGGTGATCCCTTCCTCGGGGACGTCCTCGGGGACGACTTCCTCGGGACGACCGGCGGGTGCGGCCGCCCCGTCCGTCAGCCGGGCGGGGCGGCGGCCGCCACCGGTTCCCCGCTCCCGTCGGGGCGGCGGGCGGCGGCGTCCAGCAGCCCCATGAATTCCACGCAGCGCCGGGCGGCCTCGGGATCGCCGTCGATCCGCAGCCGGCCGGAGATCAGCGCTTCGAAGGGCGTGCGCATCTCGGCGCCGATGCTCACGAACGTCTCCGCGTCCGTGACGACGACCAGGGCCGGGGCGCCGGCGGGACCGCGCCGGGTGACGGCGCGGCCGGCGGCCACCTCGATGTGGAACGTCTCGTCGGCCACGCGGAATTCGTAGGCTTCGTCGACCTCGGGCACCGGACGTCCGTGGATCATCGCCTGGACGGCCAGGATGCCCCAGGCGGCGCGGACGGCGCCGCCGCGCGCCTCCTCCTCGCCCAGGAACGCCATCCCCCACCGGGCCAGCGCCAGCAGGGGCTCCCTGAGCTGCTCGCCGCGCGCGGTGAGGCGGTAGCGCCTGCCCCGCCCGTCGCCGGGCACGGCCGCCGACTCCAGCACCCCGCGCGCGGCGAGCGCCCGCAGCCGGTCGGAGAGCAGATTGGGGCCGAGGCCGGGCAGGTTGCCCAGGATCTCGTTGAAGCGCGCCGGGCCGATGAGGAGCTCCCGGACGATGAGCAGCGCCCAGCGTTCGCCGACGACGTCGAGGCCGGCGGCGAGACCGCAGAACTGCCCGTAATTCCGCTTGCCGCTCATGACGCACCCTCAGCTTCCGCCCCCATTACTACACTTCATGGTAGCAATGGGCCCGCCACGGCGTGAGCAACCTGGGAGAAGGCGACCCTCCGGGCCGTTCACTACAGTCGGGCGCCATGGACGGATGCGACAGCACTGCCGTGCAAGCGTTCGCCGGCCGCTTCCTGGACGACGTGAGCGGTGGGATGACCAGCGTCCTCGTCGCCCTGGGCGACCGTCTGGGCCTCTTCCGCGCGCTCGCCGACGGCGGCCCGGCGAGCAGCGCGGAGCTCGCCGCCCGCGCCGGGCTGGACGAGCGCCACGTCCGCGAGTGGCTCCTGGGCCTGTCGAGCGCGGGCTATCTGGAAGCCGGGCAGGACGCCGTCTTCTCGCTCCCTCTTGAGCACGCCGCCGTACTGGCCCACGACGACTCGCCGTTCTTCCTGGGCGGCGCGGCCGGGCTCGTGCCCGCGCTCGCCGCGATGCTGGAGCCCGTCGCCGAGACGTTCCGCTCGGGCGGCGGCGTCCCGCAGGAGGCGTACCCCGAGGGCCTCTACCGGACGATGTGGCGGATGAGCGCCAGCTGGCTGGGCACCCTGCTGCTCCCCCAGTGGATCCCCGCGATCGACGGCCTCGCCGGGCGCCTGGCGGCCGGCGGCCGCGTCGCCCATCTGGGCAGCGGCGGCGGCCACGCGCTCGTGCTGATCGCCGGGGCCTTCCCGCGCGCCCGCTGCACCGGCTACGACCGGCTGCGGCTCCACGTCGACCGCGCGCGCCGGGAGGCGGCGGACGCCGGGGTGTCCGACCGCGTGGAGTTCGTCCACGGCGACGCCGCCGACCTGCTGCCCGCCACGGGCGACCACGCCCTCGTCCTCGCCCTCGACGTCCTCCACGACGCCCCGGACCCGGCGGCGGCCCTCCACGCGGTCCGGGCCGCCCTCGCCGACGACGGGGTGCTCCTCCTCCTGGAGAGCGCCGGCGCCGAACGCGCCACGGACAACCGCGGCGCGGCGGCCGCGCTGCTGTACGGGGCGAGTGTGCTGTACAGCGTGCCGGTGTCGCTGGCGGCGAAGGGGAGGGCGCCGGGGATGCTGGGGTTGCCGGCGGGGGAGCTGCGGCGCCTTTGCCATGACGCCGGGCTGCGGTCGGTACGGCGGCTTCCGGCGCCGACGCCGCTCAACGCGCTGTACGAGATCAGGCTTTGAGAGTGCCCCGGTCCCGCCCGACAAATTCAGCCCCGCCGGCGTTTGAGGCGCGGGGTCTGGGGCGGAGCCCCAGGAAACGGTGAAAGGGCGGGACCGGGGCCAAGAACCCACCCGAGAGGGGAACCTGTGCGCCCCACCTGGCACCCCGCCACCGAGGAGGCCCTCACCGGCCTCGAAACCACGACGGTGGCCGTCCCCGTCGACCACGCCGACACCGAAGGCCCGTCCATCGAGCTGGCGCTCGCCCGCCACCCCGCCCGCACCCCCACCCGCCGCCTCGGCACCCTCCTCGTCCCCCCGGACGACCCCGGCAACCGAGGCACCCTCCTCGTCCCTCAACTCGTCGCGAAACTCCCGCCCCCCGTCCTCGACCAGTACGACATCGTCGGCTTCGACCACCGCTTCAGCGGCCGCAGCCACCCCCTCTCCTGTGGGCTCACCCCCGACCAATGGCTGTGGATCTTCCACACTCCCCAGGACGCCGACACCGAGGCCCGCTATCAGCAGCGCATCGTCGAACGCTGCTTCCGCGAGGCCGGTGACCTCCTCCCCCACCTCACCTCACGGGCCATCGCCCATGACATCGAGGTGATCCGCCGCGCCCTCGGCGAGGAGCGGATCTCCTTGCTCGGCTACTCCTACGGGAGTCACCTCGGCGCGCTGTGGACGCAGCTGTACGGCGCGCGCGCCGACCGGGTCGTCCTCGACAGCGTGATCGACCCGGACTCCGTGTGGCGGCGGATGTTCCTCGACTACGCCGCGAGCTGCGAGACCGCGCTCGGCCGGTGGGCGGCGTGGGCCGCGCGGCGCCACGAGGAGCTGGCGCTGGGCACGACCCCGACGGCCGTGCGCGAAGCGGTCGCCCGGCTCACCGCGCGCGCCGACCGGGAAGGGACGGAGGTGGCCGGCCTCCCCGTCGACGGCACGATGCTCCGCCTGCTCACCATGGTGCTGCTCGCCGACGACCTGGCCTGGGGCTTCCTCGGCGACGTGCTGCGCGCCGCCGTCCACGGCGGGCAGGCGTCACCGGAGGCGCGCCGGGCGCTGGGCGCGATGTTCGGGCGCGGCAAGGAGGAGAGCGGGGCCGTCGCCCAGCTCGCGGTGCTCGGCGGCGACGCGCCGTGGCCGCGCGACCCGGCCGGCTACCGCCGGGACATGGCGGCGGCCGCCGAACGGCACCCGTTCATCGGGCCGGCGATGGCCGCGCCCAAGGCCGGCACCTTCTGGCCCCGGGAGCTCGACGGGCGCCGCGCGCCCACCGCCGTCTTCGGCCGGGATAACCACGCCGAGAGCGTGCTGCTCGTGCGCGCCGAGCACGCCATGTTCACCCCCGCGCGCGGGGCCGCGCGGCTGAGGGAGCTGCTGGCGCACAACTCCCGGCTGGTCACCGCCGCCGGTACCGGCGCCCACCGGGTGTTCCCGTTCCACGGCCACCCCGGCGTCGACGGGACGGTCACCGAGTACCTGCTCACCAGCAAGCTGCCCGACACGGACCTCACCTTCACCACCGGTCATGGGAGGGACGCCTCATGAACGACCCCGCCCTGCGCGCCGACGCGATCCGGGACTTCCAGAAGCAGTCCCTGTCCTGGCACCCGGCCGATGAGGAGGCCCTCACCGGCCTGGAGTGCGCCGAGCTGACCGTGCCGCTGGACTACGCCGACCCCACCGGCCGCACCCTGACCCTGGGCCTCGTGCGGTCCCCGGCGGCGGCGCCCGAGCGGCGGCGCGGCGTGCTGCTGATCGGGCCCGGCGACGACCTGGGCAACCGGGGCACGCTGCTCGGCGCGCAGCTCGCGCGGGCGCTGCCCAAGGAGGTGCTGGCACGCTACGACGTGGTGGCGTTCGACCACCGGTTCATGGGCCGCAGCAGCCCGGTCGTGTGCGGGCTGGAGCCGGAGGAACGCTTCTGGGTGTTCCACCAGCCCCGCGACTTCGCCCACGAGGTCCGCTTCCAGGCGGAGGTCGCGGCGAAGGTCGCCGAACAGGCCCTGGACGTGCTGCCGTTCGCGAACTCGCGGAACATCGCCCGCGACATGGAGGTCATCCGGGGCGCACTGGGCGAGGAGCGGCTGTCCTACCTGGGCTACTCCTACGGCACGTACCTGGGCGCGGTGTGGACGCAGATGTTCGGCGAACACGCCGACCGGGTCGTCCTGGACAGCCTGTGCAGCCCGGACTGGGTGTGGCGGGGGCTGTTCACCGACTTCCCGCCCAACGGCGAGCGCGCGCTGGGCCGCTGGACCCGCTGGGCCGCCCGGCACCACGACGAGCTGGCGCTGGGCGCCACGCCGCCGGAGGTCCGGGCCTCCTACGACCGGCTGCTGGCCCGGGTCGACGCGGACGAGGCGGTGACGGTCAACGGCTTCCCGCTGGACCGCACCCTCGCCCGGCTGATCGTCGTGGGGATGCTCAACAGCGACCTCAACTACGCGCACCTGGGCGACGTCCTGCGCTCCGCCGTGCACGGCGCGCCGCTGACCCCCGCGACCCTCTCCTTCCTGGCGACGATGTTCGGGCAGCCGAAGGAGGAGAGCGGCACGGTCGCCCAGCTGGCCATCCTCGCGGGCGACTGGTCCTGGCCGCGCCGGCTGGGCCCGTACGAGCGGGACATGGCCCGCGCGGCACGCGAGTACCCGTTCACGGGGGCGGCGCTGTCGGGGATCAAGGCGACGGCGTTCTGGCCGGTGCCGCCGAGCGAGCCGGTGACCCGGCTGGGGGCGGGCAACCGCGCCCGGAGCGTCCTGCTCGTCCAGTCCGCCGAAGACATGTCCACGCCGCACGCGGCCGCCGTGCGGATGCGTGAGGTGCTGCGGCACAACTCCCGGCTGGTCACCGTCGCCGACACCGCCCACCACCGGGTCTTCCCCTTCTACGGCAACCCCGGCGCCGACGAGGTGGCCACCGCCTACCTGGTCGACGGCGCCCTGCCGAAGACCGACGTCGTCTGCCCCAACCCCCGGCCGCAGGTGTGAGAGAGGGGCCCACGGACATGCCCGAGCCCCGCGAGATGCCCGAGCCCCACGAGGTGTACGCGCCGGAGTCCCGCGTCGACCCCTACCCCGTCTACGCGCGGCTGCGCGCCGAGGCCCCCGTCCACCCGATCCGCGACCCCAACGGCATCGAGCACTACCTGGTCACCCGCTACGAGGACGCGCGCGCCGCCCTCGCCGACCCCCGGCTCTCCCGCGACCCCAAGCACGCGTGGGAGGCGCTGCGCCGCTCCGGGCTCTACCCCGAGGGCGGGGAGGGCTCGGAGCCGCACATGCTCAACAGCGACCCGCCCGACCACACACGGATGCGCAGGCTCGTCGCCAAGGCGTTCACGCCGCGCCGGGTGGACGCCATGCTGCCGCGCGTCCAGGAGATCACCGACGGGCTGATCGACGCCTTCGCCCCACGTGGCACCGCGGACCTGATCACCGCGCTGGCGTTCCCGCTGCCCATCACCGTGATCTGTGAACTCCTCGGCGTGCCGGAGGCCGACCGGGCGCCGTTCCGCGAGTGGAGCACGGCCGCGCTGACCCCCACCTATACCGAGGGCGCGACGATGCCGCCGCACGAGGCGAACCGGCTGCTGCGCGAGTACTTCACGGCGCTCGTCGCCGAGCGCCGCCGCGCGCTGCGCTCGGCCGGGGACGACACCGAGGCCCAGCCGGACCTGCTGAGCGCGCTCGTCGTGGCCTCCACCGAGGAGGGCCGGCTGACCGAGCTGGAGCTGGTCTCCACGGCGGGGTTGCTGCTGGTGGCCGGGCACGAGACGACGGTGAACCTCATCGGCAACGGCATGCTGGCGCTGCTGCGCCACCGGGACCAGCTGGAGCTGCTGCGCTCCCGGCCCGAGCTGCTGCCGGCGGCCGTCGAGGAGTTCCTGCGCTACGACGGGCCGGTGGAGCGGGCCATGCTGCGGGTGGCCACGGAGGACCTGGAGATCGGCGGTACGCCCGTGCCCAGGGGCGCGATCGTCACCGTGGGCGTGGCCTCCGCCCACCGCGACCCGGACCGCTACGCCGACCCGGACCGGCTGGACATCACCCGCGGCGACCGCTCCCACCTGGGCTTCGGGCACGGCATCCACTTCTGCGTCGGCGCGCCCGTGTCCCGGATGGAGGGGCGGATCGCGGTGGGGACGCTGCTGCGGCGGCTGCCCGACATCGCCCTGGACGAGTCGGCGGGCCTCCTCCGCTGGCGGCCCACGGGCGTGCTGCGCGGCCTGGAGTCGCTGCCGGTGCGGTTCACCCCGGAGCGTCTCGGCTGATCTCACCACAGCCCGGATCGGCCCGGGGATGGCGGCGGAGGTACTCCAGATAGCGGCCCAGGGCGCGATCGCTGCGGGTGAGCAGGCCGGGGCGGAAGTGGAGGGTGAGGAGCACGGGGGCGTCGTCGGCGAGCATGCCCATCATCACGCCCATGGCCCGGTCGAGGAACGCCTCGTCCGCCGCCGGGTCCGCGCCGCCCTCCGCGCGCCGCGCGCCGCGGACGAAGTACGGGCGGGACGCCCCGGGGCGTATGGAACGCAGCGCGGTGAGCCAGCAGAACCAGCGGCCGTCGAGGGTGCCGGTCTGCCGGAACACGCTGGTTCCGTGGATCTCGACGCGCAGGTCGAGCCGTTGCCCGTCCGGGGTGGTCAGGCGCAGCGGGTAGCCCATGGAGTGGGCGGTGGCGGTGACGGCGTCGTTGGGGTCGTCGCCGTCGTCCAGGGCGAAGCCGTGCTGGAGGAGGAAGTGCTGGACGTCCATGGTCTGGGCCGCCACCAGCCAGGGGTCGACAGGGGCCTCGTCAAGGACGGTGTGCCGCAGGAGCAGCTCGTCCGGGGGGACGGGGAGGCCGGGCACGTCGAACAAGGGCCGCCGCCCGTTGAAGGCCCAGACGATGCCGTGCGATTCCCGCGAGGGAAAAGAGAAGAGCCGCGCACGCGGCGGCACCGGCTCGCCCGTACCGGTCGCCGCGCAGGCGCCGGAGCCGTCGTAGCGCCAGCCGTGGTATCGGCATCGCAGGTGCTCCCCTTCCACGTGTCCGACGGACAGGTCCGCGCCCAGGTGGGCGCAGTAGCCGCTGACGACCCGGGCGGGCCCGCCGGCCGCGCCCCGGAAGACCGCCACCCGGCCGCCGAGGAAGTCCACCCCCAGCACCTGCCCGGCGGGCAGTTCGGTGGACAGGCACAGCGGGAACCAGCTCTGGCTGTACGTCCCGTCCAGGCCCTCGGCGGGGACGGGACGGCCGAGCGGGCGCGTGGTCACGGCGGCGGCCCCTTTCTCGCTCCGCGCGCTCATGTGAGGTACTCCCGGGCGGGGTTGGCCCGGGGGTAGGCGCGGACGTAGTCGAGGTAGCGGGCGAGGGTGCGGTCGCCGTGGGTGAGGTGGCGGGGGCGGAAGCGGATGGTGCCGAGGACGGGGGTGTCGTCGTCGAAGAGGTTCATCATGGCCGTGCGGGCCCGGTCGAGGAACTCCTCGGTGATCTTGGGGTCCTCGTCGTCCTCCCGGCGGGCGCCGTAGACGAAGACGGCCCGGGAACGGCCGGGGCCGGGGATGTTCAGCGAGGCGAGCCAGAAGAACCAGCGGCCGTCGAGGGTGCCGGTCTGCCGGAAGATGTTGGTGCCGTGGATGTCGACGCGGACGTCGAAGCGCTCGCCGTCGCGCATCCGGGCCCGCAGGTCGAAGCCGACGCGATGGTCGCCGACGCGCACCGAGTCGTTGGGGTCGTCGTCGAGGACGAACTCGTGGGGCAGGCACAGGTGCTGGAGGTCCATGGTGTGGGCCTGGACCAGCCAGGGTTCGACGGGCAGCTCCGGGAGGACGGAGCGGCGGACGGTCAGCTCGTCCTCGCGGTAGGGCAGGCCGGGCACGCCGAAGAGCGGCTCCTCGCCGTTGAACGCCCAGACGACGCCGTGCCGTTCGACGGCCGGGAAGCGGAACAGCCGGGCCCGGGGCGGCACCGGGTCGCCGATGCCGGTGGCGGCGCACGCCCCGTCGCCGTCGTACTGCCAGCCGTGGAAACGGCACCGCAGCCGCTCCCCCACCACCTCGCCCACCGACAGGTCCGCGCCGACGTGGACGCAGTAGCCACTCAGCACGCGGGCGGGGCCGCCCTCGCGGCCCCGGAAGACCACGGCCTTGCCGCCGAGGAACTCGACGCCGAGGACCGCGCCGGCGGGGACGTCCTCGGACAGGCACAGGGGAAACCAGCTCTGGCTGTACAGGCCGTCCGCGCCCTCGGCGGGAAGGCCGGGGAATCCCTCGGTCATGACGACAACCCTCCGTTGTCCGTGGGGAATTGTTTCCACGGCCCTCCGTGGCGTCAACCCCGCCCGGAAGGGCGATCCGCACCGCAATCTGGGAGAAGTGACCGTCCCGGAATCCCACTAGCCTTTCTGCGAAACCGCGCGGAAGGAGCCGGCATGGGGTCCACCGAGCAGGCGAACAAGGCGCTGGTACGGGAGTTGATCGACACCTGGAACAGGGGCGACCTCGCGGCGATGACGCGGTTCTGGTCCCCGGACATGGTCCACTACGGCCGCGACGGCGAGCCGCTCCCCGGCACCGACGTCGCCGCCGAGATGGCCCGCTTCATGAACGCCTTCCCCGACCTGCGGCTCACCGTGCACGCCATGGTCGCCGAGGGCGACCTCGTGGCCACCCGGCTGACGGTCGAGGCCACCCACAAAGGGGAATACCTGGGCGTGCCGGCCACCGGCCGCGCCGTGCGCGTTCCGCTGCTGGGCCAATTGCGGGTCGTCGACGGCGCCGTCGTGGAACACTGGGGCGTCGCCGACGGGCTGTATCTCCTGGAACAGCTCGGGCTGCTGCCCCCGGAATTACTGCGGGCCACGGCGTGACACGGCCGGACAGGAAATCCGCCTACGAGGAAACCGTCCGGAAATTCCGGGGCGCCGTGCTGTTCACCCACGATTTCTCGGCCATTTCCGAGGTACTCACCCCCGATTTCGTCGACCATTTCGCCCCGCCGTGGGATCCGCCGGGCCGCGAGGGGGTGGCCCACCGTTTCGGGCAGGCGGCCGAGGCCCTGACGACGCGCCGGGTGGAGGTGCTCACCTCGGTGTGCGAGGGCGACGTCCTCGCCCAGGCGATCCTGCTGCACTTCGAGCACACGGGCGCGTTCATGGGGCTGCCGCCCACGGGCCGGTCCTTCGCCATCGGCGGCTCCAACACCTTCCGCTTCCGGGACGGGCGGATCGCCGAGCACTGGGGCGTGTTCGACGTGGCGAAGATCCCGGACCTGCTGGGCGGCCCGGCCCAGGGAAGTTGGTCGTCCATGTGGCCGGGCGCGCCCGCGTGAGAGCCCGGCGCGCCCTGGTCGTCGGGGCCGGGCCCGCGGGCCTGGCCACCGCCGCCCTGCTGCGCCGCGCCGGGCTGGAGGTGTCGCTGCTGGAGCGCTCCCCGGACGTCGGCGTCGCCGGAACGGCCCTCACCCTGTGGCCCAACGCCTTCTCCGCGCTCGCCGTGCTCGGCGCCGACGGGCCCGTCCGGGCCGGCAGCGCGCCCTCGGCGGGCCTGGCGATGCGCACGGCGCGCGGCGCGACGCTGCTGTCCCTGCCGGCCGGGGTGCTGGACGCCCGGTGCGGCGGCAACGGACGGGCGCTGCCGCGCGCCGCCCTGCTCCGGGCCCTCCACGACCTCCAGCCCCCGGACGCGATCCGCTTCGGGGCGCGCTGCGTCGGCGTACGGCAGGACGGCGCGACGGTGGCCGCCCGGCTCGCGGACGGCACCGAGGTGGAGGGCGACCTGCTGATCGGCGCCGACGGCATCCGCTCCCGGGTGCGCGCGGCCCTCTTCGGCGCCCCCGGGGACACGGGCGGCGGCGATCTGCGCTACCTCGGCTACGCGGTGGCCCGGGGCGTCGCCGCGTACGCCTGCCCCGGCCATCCGGCGCTGCTGGCTCTGGGCCCGGGACGGCAGTTCGGGCTGTTCCCGCTGCCGGAGGGGCGGATGTACTGGTTCGCGGCCTTCGCGGTGCCCGAGGGCGGGGCCAGGGCGGGCCCGTCGTCCCTGCCGTTCCTCCAGCGGCACTTCGCCGCGTGGCACGACCCTGTCCCGGCCGTGCTGCGGGCCACCGACCCGGCCGCAGTCACCGTCACCGCCATCCACGACCGGTCGCCGCTGCGGCGCTGGGGGCGGGGCGCGGTGGCCCTGGTCGGCGACGCCGCGCACCCTGCCGCGCCGGCCATGGGGCAGGGCACGTGCCAGGCGCTGGAGGACGCGGTCGTGCTGACGCGGGCGCTGGCGGCGACGGACGACGTTCCGACAGCGCTGCGCGCGTACGCCGCGCGGCGGCGGGGGCGGGCCCGCGCTGTGACCGTCCAGTCGCACTGGGCGGGGCGGGTGGGGCAGTGGCGGGCGCCGGCACTTTGCGCCGTGCGCGACGGCTTGATCAGGGCGACGCCCCGTTCCGCCCTGCTGGGCGCGCTGCGTTCGTCGTTCACGTTCGGATGAGGCCCAAGGAGCAGCCCCCATGGACCGAGTGCCCACCCACCGCCTCGCCCTCCGCGTGTGCGCCCTCGCCCTCGCGGCCATCGTGGAGGCAACCACAACCCTCCCCGCCGCGCTCGCCATCCGGCTGCTACGCGGCCGCCCCACCACCCACCACTACCTCTACCGCCGCCTCACCCACCGCATCCAATCCCTCGGCCCCACCTTCATCAAATTCGCCCAGATCGCCGGCGCGCGCCGCGACATGCTCCCCGCCGCCCTCTGCGACGAGCTGTCCCGCCTCCACGACTCCGTCCGCCCCCTCCCGCCGCGACAAGCGGCAAGCGCGCTGCGCGCCGCGTACGGGCGGGCGATGCCGCCGTTCCTGGCACGGCTCGATCCCGAGCCGGTGGCGGGCGGCAGCATCGCCTGTGTGTACCGGGGCGTGCTGCCGGACGGCCAGGTCGTGGCGCTCAAGCTGAAGCGCCCCGGCATCGACGCGACGATGCGGGCCGACCTCGCGCTGATCCGCGCCCTGACGCGCCGCGCCGAGCGGCTGCCGGCACTGCGCGGGATGCCGATGGCCGATCTCGTCGGCTACGTCAGCCGGGCCGTCCTCGGCCAGCTGGACTTCCGGCGCGAGGCGAAGAACATCGTCACGCTCCGCGCGAACCTCGCGGACGTCCCCGGCGTGGTGGTGCCCCGGCTGCGC
Organism: Streptomyces sp. L500; assembly: GCF_054551825.1. Taxonomy (NCBI): domain Bacteria; kingdom Bacillati; phylum Actinomycetota; class Actinomycetes; order Kitasatosporales; family Streptomycetaceae; genus Streptomyces; species Streptomyces sp. L500. Next base: position 78,051 of record NZ_JBTOLC010000013.1, on the reverse strand, counting down.
CCCGAGTGGTCCCGGTCGGCGTGCCTGGTCTTCGACTTCGTCCCGGGGCTGGACACGCGGACGCCCGCGACCCTCCCCGACCCGGTGCGGGCGCGGCTCGCCTCGGCCGTGCTGGCGGCCGCGCACAAGATGATGTTCGTGGACGGGTTCGTGCACTGCGATCCGCACCCGGGCAATGTGTATCTGCTGCCGGAGGGCGACGCGGCCGTGATCCTGGACGCCGGCTACAGCGTCCGGCTGCCCGAGCGGGTGCGGGAGCTGATCGCCGGGTTCTTCGCGGCGCTCGCCACCGGCGACGGACGGCGCTGCGGGGAGATCATGCTGGCGAGCATGGCCGATGCCGACGGCCGGATCGCCGACCCCGAGCCGTTCGTCGCCGACATCGCCGCGCTGGTCGGGCGGTGCGCCGGACCGGACCGGGCCTTCGACATGGCGTCCTTCGGCAACGGCGTCTTCGAGGTGCAGAGCGCCCACCGGCTCTACGCCGCCTCGGACTTCGCCTTCCCCATCATGGCGCTGATGATCCTGGAGAGCACGGTCCGGGGCCTGTGGCCGGGGGCGGACTTCACGCGGGTGGGTGTCGCGACACCGTGAACGACCCCGGGCGCGGTGCTGCCGCCGGCCCCGGGGGAAGGCGGCGGCAGCACGTTCAGGGGCCGACGGGTACTCAGCCGGCGGGCTGCACCAGGTTGAACTCGTTGCCGTAGGGGTCCGCGAACGTCGCGGTCGAGCCGCCGAACGGCATCTGCTGCGGCTCGTGGGTGAACCGCACCCCGCGCCGGACGAGCTCGTCGTGCGTGGCCTTGATGTCCTCGGTGACGAACTGGATGTCGGTGAAGCGGCCGATGTTGCCCTCCCGGTAGACGGGGAAGTCCTTGGTGCACAGCACGATGCGGGTCTGGGAGCCCTCGGGGGCCACCTCGATCCACCGCATGGGGCCGAACCTCAGGTCCTCGCGGAGCTCGAAGCCGAGGGTGTTGACGAAGAAGTCGACGGCCTTGTCCTGGTCGTTGACGAAGACGTCGACGGTACCGATGTGCGAGATCACGGAGTTTCTCCTGTCTTCGATGAGTCTCGGATGAACAGGTGGACGTGCTCAGTGGCCGGTCGCGACGTCGACGTCCCCGGCGGCCGTCGCGGCCTCCAGCCGCGGGGCCAGCAGGGCGACGCCCGCGCCGACGAGGACGACGACCGCGCCGCCGAGCATCGCCGTGTGGAAGCCGTCCATGAAGGCGGCGTGCCCGGCGCGGGCGGCCGCCTCCGCGAGGGGGCGCGCGGTGCCGTCGGGCACGGGCACCACGCCCTGCGCGATGACGTCCGTCATCCGGCGCAGCGCCCGGGCCAGGGCGCCGCCGACGCCCTCGTCGGCGAGGTGTCCGGGCAGGACCCCGGAGACCCGGGACGAGATCAGTGAGCCGAGGACGGCCGTGCCCAGGACGCCGCCGAGCATCAGGGCCGTCTGCTGGAGGCCGGAGGCGACGCCGGCGAGCTCGTCGTGGGCGCTGCCGACGATCATCTCGATGGCCGTGGGAGCGACCATGCCCATGCCCACGCCGAGCGGGGCGAGGAACGGCCACATGGCGTTGTAGGAAGAGACCTCGGTCATCCGGGAGAGGCCCAGCAGGGCGACGCTGATGAGGACCATGCCCGCGGCGAGCGGCACCCTGGGCCCGAAGCGCTCGTTGAGGGCCGCGCCGAGGGGGGCGCCGACGCCGAAGAGGACGGTGAAGGGCAGCAGACCGAGCCCGGCCCGCATCGGGGAGAAGCCGTGCACCTGCTGGAGGTAGAGGGCGAGGTAGAACGAGGCGCCGAAGGTGGCGAAGCCGCCGATGAGCAGGGTGGCGGTGCCGGTGGAGACGGCCCGTGCGCGGAAGAGGGCCGGGGGCAGCAGCGCCTCGCGGGCGCGGCGCTCGCGCAGGACGAACGCGGTGCCGACGACGAGGGCGGCGGCGAACGGGCCGAGCACGCGGAACGCGGTCCAGCCGTGGCCGGGCACCTGGATGATGCCCCAGACCAGGGCGAACAGGGTGGCCGTGAGCAGCAGGACGCCGGGGGTGTCGAAGGACCGGTCGGCGCCCTGGGGCCGTACCGCGCGGATCGCGGGGCCGCCGAGGGCGAGGGCGGCGGCGCACACCACGACGTTGATGAAGAACACCCAGCGCCAGCCCAGCTGGTCGACGGTGACGCCGCCGATGAAGGGGCCGGCGGCCAGCGCGAGGGCGCCGACGCCGCTCCAGACGCCGATGGCGATCTTCAGTTTGTCCTGGGGGAAGGAGGTCTTGAGCACGGCCAGCCCGCTGGGCGCGAGGACGGCGCCGCTGATGCCCTGGAGCACCCGCCAGAAGATCAGCATGCTGATGCTGTTCGACAGTCCCGCGAGGACGGAGGTGGCGGCGAAGCCCGTCATCCCGATGAGGAAGACCTTCTTGTGCCCGTAGCGGTCGCCGAGTTTGCCGGCGGTGATCAGGGCGCAGGCGACGGCGAGCATATAGCCGTTGGTGACCCATTGGAGGGTGGTGAGCTCGGTGTCGAGGTCGACGGCGATGACCGGGTTGGCGACGGCGACGACCGTGCCGTCGAGGGCCTCCATCATGGTGCCGAGGGCGACGGCGACGAGCACCACCCAGGGGTTCCCGGCGCCGGGCCGGTCCGGTAACGCCCCGCCGTCCGGGGCCGGTTGCGCTTGGTGAGCCATGGCTGAGCCTGCTCTCCTCTCGATGCTCCTCCGGTGTCCGGCTCAGCCGCGGGCGTCGGTGAGGCTGAACCAGTTGCCGGAATCGTCGCGGAAGACGGCCTCGGTGCCGTGCGGCCGCTTCACGGGCTCCTGGACGAACGTCACGCCCGCCGCCCTGAGCCTCCTGTGGAGGGCGCGGACGTCGTCGACGTGCAGCACCCCCACCCCGATCACGCCCTTCGAGACGAGGTCCCTCAGCTGGCCGGCGGTTTCCTCGTCGTACTCGGGCGGCCCGACCTTGCGCAGCACCAGCACCACGTCGGGCTGGTCCTTGGGGCCGACCGTGAGCCAGCGCAGGTCGCCGAGCGTCATGTCGTCGCGGACCTCGAAGCCCAGTTTTTCCGTGTAGAAGGACTTCGCGGAGTCCTGGTCGAGGACGGGGACGGTGACGTGCGACAGCCGCGTGCTCATGGGTTTCCTTCCGCCGGAGAGCCGTGATCAGACGCTATCGACGGCTCCCCGGCGGTGACATCTCCTGGATTGCGGTCTTGCGTTCCGCTTCCGCCGGTCCGCCGGGCGCACATGAACAGGTAGCAGCCGGGAATGGGCGGGGGGCCGCCCTCGCGGGCGATCCGCTCGCGGTAGCGGGTGGGCGGGACGCCCATCACCTCGGAGAAACGGGAGCTGAAGGAGCCCACGCTGGAATAGCCGACGAGGTGACAGATCTCCGCGACCGTCAGGTTGGTGGCGCGCAGCAGGTCGCGCGCCCGCTCGATGCGACGCTGCGTCAGATAGCGGCCGGGGGTCTCGCCGAAGGCCGCCTGGAAGGAGCGGAGGAAGTGGAAGCGCGAACAGCCCGCCTCGGCGGCCAGGGTCGCCAGGTCGAGCGGGTCGGCGTAGGAGCGGTCGATCAGGTCCTTCGCCCGTCGCAGGTACGGCAACAGCGCGGAGGAGAGCGGTTCCTGGCCCGGCACGCCGCCGGTATCGGCGGTCCGCCACCGCCGTGACCGCCGGTGCGGATTCCTGTCAGGCACGGGCGGGCACCTGGCCGGGGACGATCTCGTCCAGCCGGCGGCCCCGGGTCTCGGGTCCGTAGAGGGCGAAGGCGACCGCCGCGAGGGCCAGCGGTACGGCGCCCAGCAGGGCCGTCACCCCCAGCGGGGGCACCGCCACGGCGGCCACCGACAGGCCGAGGACGGCCACGCCGCCGGCCTTGCTGGTGCCGGCCGCCCAGCTGGTGCCCAGCGCGCGCAGCGGGGTGGGGTACGCCTCCGAGCTGTAGGCGGCGAGGACGGCGGCGGTCGCGCTGATGCCCCACAGCGGGACGAGCAGCAGCAGCCGCAGCGGCAGTCCGTGCCCGGCGGCGGTCTCCGCGAGTGTCGCGAGGGCGACGAGGGCGGCGGCGGTCAGCCCGGCCAGCGCGATCACGGTGCGTCTGCTGCTCCACAGCCCGTAGAGCAGGGCGGTGAGGAGGTTGAGGGGCAGGCTGATCAGGGCGCTGTCGCGCAGGACGCGGTCGGAGGAGACCTCGGTGATGCCGAGGCGGCCGAGGTTGGTGGGCAGCCACATCTGGAAGCCGTAGGACATCAGCCCGGCGCCGACGGCGAGGACGGTCAGGGCGAGGGTGGGGCCCCGGAAGGCGGCGGCGAACAGGCCGCGGTAGCCGGGGCGGGCCGGGCCCGTCCCGGCCGGTGCCGCCAGGGCGGGGGCGTCCCGCACGGTCGAGCCGTAGCGGGCCAGGACCCGTCGGGCCTCCTCGGTGCGGCCGGTGGCCAGGAGGTAGCGGGGGGACTCGGGGATCCAGTGGTTGAGGGCGATCAGCAGCAGGCCGGTCGGCAGTCCGGCGAGCCAGAGGATCCGCCAGCCGTAGGTGGGGGTGAGGGTGGCGGCGAGCCAGCTGGTGAGGACGTAGGCGACGGTGACGTTCCCGCCGATGAGGACCATCAGCCAGCCGCGGTGGCGCTGGGGGACGGTCTCGGCGAGGAGGGTGAAGGCGATGGGGATCAGCCCGCCGGCCGCCGTGCCCATCAGGAAGCACATGGCGACGTTCCAGCCGAAGCTCGGCATCGCACCGCAGACGGCGGTGGTGGCGAACAGCACCCCGGCCAGGAGGATGGAGCCGCGCCGCCCGATGCGGTCGCCCAGCCATCCCCAGAGGAACGAGCCGGTCATGGTGCCGGCGATGCCGGACAGCGGCAGCCAGGAGACGGGGACGTCGCCGCCGGGGTTCAGCGGCGAGGCGAGCCCGTACTCCTTGGCGACGCCGGGCACGACGAACGACAGCGTCATCGGTTTCATCACGTCGATGGTCACCGCGAGGGAGAGCACCGCCAGGAGCGCGACGTGGGCCGGGCGCAGCGGGGCGTCGTCGACGGCCCGGACCCGTACGGAGGCGACCTGCCGGCGCAGGGCGTCCGAGCCCCGGGGCAGCAGCCCGTGGAGGACGGCGGCCAGGCCGGTGACGATCAGCAGCATGCCGATGAGCATGGGGGTGTCGACGGGCATGCCGGCCATGCGGTAGCCCATGTGCCGGGCGTGGAGGTACATGGGGAGGTGGAGCAGGGCGCCCGTGGTGCAGGCGGCGGCGCCGGCCCAGAAGAACGCGGGGCGGGCGAAGGAGCCCATGCGATTCCCCCTGCCTGCGCCGCCCGGCGGAGCCGGCGCGTACGACGGAATGCCCGCGGTATTCCTAGCAGCGGCGCGGGGCGCCGACAAGGGTTACGGCGCGGTCTCGGCCCGCAGCCACTCCAGGTAGTCGGCGCCGCCGGTGGTGATCTCCGTGGCGACGATCTCGGGCACGTCGTAGGGGTGGCCGGCCCTGATCCGGCTCTCGAGCTCGGGGTAGCGGGCGGCGGTGGTCTTCAGGAGGACGCGCCATTCGGTGGCGGTCTCGAGCGCGCCCCGCCAGCGGTAGACGCTGGTGACCGGGCCGTCGATCTGGGCGCAGGCGGCGAGGCGGTGCTCGACGGCGGTGGTGGCGAGGTCGCGCGCGGCCTTCTCGTTGTCGGTGGTGGTGGCCACCATGAGGCAACGGTCGTCGTGCGGGGGCTGCTGCGGCATGCGGCCGACCGTACCGCAGGGGCCGGGGGGCGGCCGGTGTCAGTGGTGGCGCGTAGGCTCGCGAGCATGAGTTACGCAGACCTGCGCGAACTCCAGAGCGCGCTGAACACCGCCTCGGACATCGCCTTCTCCCTCGACGCCGCCGCCCCTTCGCCCCATGAGGCCGAGCAGCTCCTGGACGCGTTGCGCAGGGCGCTGACGGCGGCCGGGGCGCTGGGCGCGGGGCTGGGCGCCACCGGGTGCGCGGAGCATCCCAAGGGGCCCGTCGACCCGCTGGCCGGGGACCGGGAGGATCCGCTGCCGCCGGGCTGGGGCCGCTGTCTGCTGTGCAACGACCGGCGGCGCCGGGCGGGCGCGCAGCGCAGGGGCTGGCGCTGACCCGCCCGGGCGGGGAGGTCAGCGGTTCTGGGAGGCCCAGAACTCCTCGAAGGACAGGACGCCGTCGCCGTTGCCGTCCTTCTTGTTGATGATGGCCTGGGCCACGGTCACGGTGACGTTGTGGTCGCCGAGCTGAGCCATGACGCTCTTGTACTCCTCGGCCGTGATGAAGCCGTCGCCGTCGACGTCGAAACGGTCGAAAGCCTTACGGGCTTCCTCGATGCTGGCCATGTGGGCCTCCCCTTGGTGCTTGGTGGACCGGCACAGATTAGCCGCCGGTCACCAACTCCAGATAACGGTCCCAGTCCCAGTGGGGGCCTGGGTCGGTATGGGTGGATCCGGGCACTTCGACATGGCCGATGATGTGGTCTCGGGTCGTTGGGATGCCGTGGCGGTCGCAGACGGCGGCGGTGAGCTTCGCGGAGGCGCGGTAGAGGGCGTCGGTGAAGTACTCGGGGCGGTCGATCCAGCCCTCGTGCTCGATGCCGATGCTGCGGGTGTTGTAGTCCCAGTTCCCGGCGTGCCAGGCGATGTCCTTCTCGCGGACGAACTGCGCGATGTAGCCGTCCGCCGAGGCCACCATGTAGTGCGCGGAGACCTTGGAGCGGGAGTCCTGGAAGATTCTCCGGGCGTCCTGGAAGGTCTCCTGGGTGACGTGCACGACGACGAACTCCACGGGGTACGCGCGGGGGCGGTTCGAGACCGTGTAGTTCGCCCTGTTCGCCGGGATCCAGTGCGTGGGGGGATACGGGGCCGTCATGGGGACATGAGACCGGTGGGGGCGGCGGTCCGCAAGGACCACGACACCACCGCATAAAGATAAGTGGCCCCGGCATTTCATTCATGGATTTCAAGGTCAGTGTCGCACGTCACCTTGGATTGCCCTGGCCTCGCTTTGGTCCCGGCACATCACGCGTGACATAGTCGAGGCCAGCGACCCCCATTGACCCGGGCCAGGTCGTCATTTCGCCGCGGGGGCACACCCCATTTTCCCCGCGGCCACCCGAAGAGGCCCCCGGCCCGTCGCAGGACGACGGAAGGGGGCCTCTTCGCGTGTGCGGCACCCACGCCTCAGCGCTCGCCGCGCTCCCCGACCCGCATCTCGAACCAGGTCGTCTTCCCGCGCGCCAGCAGGTCCACCCCCCAGCGGTCGGAGAGCTTGTCGACCAGGAACAGCCCGCGCCCGTTGACGTCCGTCTCCCGCACCGGCAGCAGACACGGCAGCCCCCGGGAGGGATCGCGCACCTCGACGCGCACCCAGCCGCGCCGCCGCGCCATCCGCAGCCCGAACTGGCGCGCCCCGGTGTGCCGGACGGCGTTGCCGACGAGCTCGGAGACCAGCAGCACGGCGTGCTCGGCGAGCTGGGCGGACAGGCCCCAGTGACGCAGCATCACCGCCTGGGTCAGCCGGCGGGCGGCGGCGGCCGATTCGGGTCGGGAGGGCAGCCGGACCTCGCCGAGGGCCGGATCACCGAACAGCTCGAAGGCCTTGCGCGTCAGCTCGTCCTCTACCATCGGGGTCCATCGCGCGGGGGCCGCCGTACCGGCCCGCTGCCGCGACTGCTCCATTCCCTCCAGGCCCGCCATGGCCCCCATCATGGCCGTCGCCGGAGCGCCAGGGAGTGGAACCCGGGGATTCGGTTCAGCGGAGCACCTCGTTCCGGGGCGCCGGGGCGACATATGCCAGCGGCGCCGGGCCCTCCACCGCACCCGGACTGACCTGCGCCGACATCCTGTGCGCAAAAGATCGCCGAGGGTGAGCGCCGGGGTCGCGCACAGGGTGTCACGCACCCCGGGGAATTCCCCCACAAGAGGCAACGCCCGGAGGGCTTCCCTCCGGGCGTTGGCGGTCAACCCCAGGCGGCTCAGACGAACTTGGCCTTGCCCGGACCGTCCTCCACGAAACTGCGCATACCGATCTCGCGGTCCTCGGTGGCGAACAGGCCCGCGAACCAGTTGCGCTCGATGGCGAGCCCGGTGTCGATGTCGGTCTCCAGCCCGGAGTCCACCGCCTCCTTGGCCGCGCGCAGCGCCATGGCGGGCCCTGCGGCGAGCCGGGCGGCCCACGCGTGCGCCTGCTCGTAGACCTCCGCCGCCGGCACCACCCGGTCGACGAGGCCGATGGCGAGCGCCTCGTCGGCCTTGACCTGGCGGCCCGTGAAGATGAGGTCCTTGGCCTTGGAGGGGCCGACGAGCCGGGCGAGCCGCTGGGTGCCGCCGGCGCCCGGGATGAGGCCGAGCAGGATCTCGGGCTGGCCGAGCTTGGCGTTGTCGGCGGCGATCCGGAAGTCGGCGCAGAGGGCCAGCTCGCAACCGCCGCCCAGGGCATAGCCGGTGACGGCGGCGACCACGGGCTTGGGAACGCGCGCCACGGCGGTGAAGGAGTCCTGGAGGCCGCGCGAGCGCGCCACCATGGCGGCGTGGTCGATGTGCTGCATCTCCTTGATGTCCGCGCCGGCCGCGAACACCTTCTCCCCGCCCCACAGGACGACGGCCCGCACGTCGTCGCGGCGGGTGACCTCGTCGGCGAGCTCACGGAGCCGGTCCTGGGTGGCGATGTCCAGCGCGTTCATCGGCGGTCGGTCCAGCCGCACGGTCCCGACGCCCTCGGCTACCTCAAGATGCACAGTCATGACAGCAGGTTAGTACCGGTTAACGGAAAGCGGCCCGGTGCACCGCAAACGCGGTGCACCGGGCCGAGGCCGTCTCCACGAGGAGACGTCAGCTGTCCTTGTTCCACTCCGCCCAGGACATGTTCCAGCCGTTGAGGCCGTTGTCCGGCTGGATCGTTTTGTCATGGGAGTTCTTGACGATGACGACGTCGCCGATGAGGGACTGGTTGAAGAACCAGGCGGCCGGCGTGGACGGGTCGCCCGCGCCCCGCTCGTCCTCCAGGCCCACGCAGCCGTGGCTGACGTTCTCGGAGCCGAAGGTCGAGGAGCCCGACCAGTAGTTGCCGTGGAGGAAGGTGCCCGAGGTGGACAGGCGCATCGCGTGCGGCACGTCCGGGATGTCGTACTCGCCGCCGAAGCCGACGGTGCGGCCGTCCATGCGGGTCACTTCGAGCTTCTCGCTGATGACCATCTGACCGTTGTAGGTCGAGTGGCCCGGGCCGCCGGCGGAGATCGGGACGGTCTTGAGCGGCTTGCCGTCCCGCATGACCACCATCTGGTGGGTCTCGGCGTCGACCGTGCTCACCTGGGAGCGGCCGATGGTGAACTTCACCGTCTTGCTCTGGGTGCCGTAGACGCCCTCACGGCCCTGGACGCCGTTGAGGTCCATCGTCATCGTCACCTTGGTGCCGGGCGCCCAGTACTTCTCGGGCCGGAAGTCGAGGCGGTCGTTGCCGAACCAGTGGCCCTTGATCTCCACGGCGGGCTCGGCGGTCACCTTGATGGCCTTCTCGACGGCCTTCGGGTCGGTGATGCCGCGGCTGAAATTGAGCGACACCGGCATGCCGACGCCGACCGTGCTGCCGTCCTCCGGCGTGAAATAGGCAGCGAAGGTGTTGTCCGGGGTGAGGGTCGTGAACGCCGCGTGCTTCGCGGACGTACGTCCCTCCTTGTCCTTGGCTATCGCGTCGACCGTGTACTTGGTGGAGGCGGCCAGATGGGTCGTCGGCTCCCACGCTGCGCCACCGTCGGCGATCTTGCCGTCGATGGTGTGGCCCTTGTCGTCGGCCACCTTGACGGAGGAGATGGTGCCCTTCTCCGCGGTCACCTTGAGGGCGCCGCTGGTGGCCACGTTCCCCGAGCCGTCCGTGGGCGCGATGTTCACCACGGCCTGTGAGGGGCCGTCGGGAACCTTGCCGCCCTTCTTGCCGTCGTCGTCCCCACTGCAGCCGCTGACCAGCGTCAGCACGGCTCCGAGCAGCAGGGCCGGCAGCGCGCCTCGGCGCATCCGGCTCCCCGATATCGGATGCACGTTCACAACGGATCGTCTCCCCTCGCACGGCCCGCGGCCACGCGGCACCCCTGAGCGCGTGATACGCGCTTTGTCGATAGATAACCACACGCCACCGACAACGCTGACCTCGTGAATGTCACCGTTCAGTCCCAAATGGGAGCGGTGATACGAACCGTGCGCCTGTGGTGAAGGCGGTGACCGAAGTGAAGCGCCTGAATCCGGCCAGGTCAAACTGGTGTTCAAAGGCCGGCTAAAAGAGCTCAGCGAGCCGCCCGGAAACCGGCATTCGAGCCGGTTTCCGCCCGGGGAATCCGCGGGGGAATCCGGCGGGGTTTCAGCTCAGCGCCGAGCCCGCCTTCCACTCCTCCCACGTCAGGTTCCAGCCACCCAGGCCATTGTCGGGAGCGACCACCCGCTCCGGGGAGCCGACCACCTCCACCACGTCCCCGACCAGGGAGGAGTCGTAGAACCAGCCCGCCGGAGTGGACGGCCCGCCACCCTGTACGTCGGGCAGCCCGATGCAGCCGTGGCTGGTGTTGCGGGTGCCGAAGGCCCCCGGCGGCGCCCAGTAGTTGCCGTGGAGGAACGTCCCGGAGCCGGTCAGCCGCATCGCGTGGGGCACGTCCGAGATGTCGTACTCGCCGCCGAAGCCGACTGTGTCCCCGTTCATCCGGGTCACCGCGAACTTCTGGCTGATGACCATCTTGCCGCGGTAGGTGTCGTTGCCCTGGCCGCCCGCCGTGATGGGCACGGTCGCGAGCATCCTGCCGTCCCGGACGACCCGCATCGTGTGCCCGGCCGCGTCGACCCGGCTCACCTGGCTCCGGCCGACCGAGAAACCGACCGTCTTGCGCTGGATCCCGTACACCCCGCGCGCGCCCCGCACATCGCGCAGCCGGAGGTCCAGCGTCACCCGGGTGCCGGGCCGCCAGTACGTCCGGGGCCGGAAGTCCAGCCGGGTGGCGCCGAACCAGTGCCCGGCGATCTCGGCGGGCGGCGAGGCGGTGACCCGGATGGCGCGCTCCACAGCGGCCCGGTCGGTGATCGGGCGGCTGAAGCCGAAGGAAACGATCATGCCGGTGCCGACGACGCTCTCCGGCTCCGGGCTGAAGTAGCCGATGAACCGGTGCTCCGGCACATAGGTGGTGAAGCTCGTGTGCCGGGCCGTGCGCCGCCCGGAGGCGTCCACGGCCACCGCGTCCACGGTGTAGCGCGCGGCGAGCGTCAGCGGGCTCGTGGCGGGCCGCCAGGTGTGGCCGTCGGCGGAGATCCGGCCCGGCACGGCCAGCCGTTCGCCGCCGTGCGAGGCGGCGGCGGTCACCCGCTCCAGCCGCCCGTGCGGCACCCGCACCTCGAACGGCTCCGTCGACACCACGTCGCGCGCCCGGTCGGGCGGGCTGATGTGGATCAGCTCGCGCACCGCCGGGCGCGCGTCGTCCATGAGCGCGGCCTCCGGGGTGACGGTGGCGCACCCGGCGAGCCCGACCAGGGCCGCCAGTGCGACCAGACCCCGTACGGCACGCGAGAGGGCAAGTGTCACACCCGGCCCAACGACGGGGCCCCTCCGGGGAAACGTGCCTGCACTCGCTTGCTGCGGCCGATCACACGTGTGAGCGCATGCGTGGATGAGGGAAGAACGGGGAGAAGGACCCCGTCGCCAGTCACCCGGTCCCGGGACGCCGGGTGCCCGGCGCGCTACCAGAGAGCCGCCGGAGGCGACAACGTGTCGAGCGCATCCGAGCAAGAGACACGGCACCAGGGCGAGTTGGACGCCGACGGTGCGGTACGGCCGCCGCGCCCCCCGACGGCCGGGCGCGGCGAGGCTCCCCCGGCGGGTCCGGGGGCCCCGGTGGCCGGCGTCAACGGCCGTCCCCGGCGCGCCCCGACGCCGGAGCCCGAACCGTCACCCGTGTGGCCGGGTGCCCCCGAGCCGCTCGGGGCGCGCTTCAAGGACGGCGCGGACGGCGCGGTGGGCACGAACTTCGCGCTGTGGGCGGGCGGTGCCGAGGCCGTGGACCTCTGTCTGTTCGACGAGGACGGACGGGAGACCCGCCGCCCGCTGACCGAGCTGACGCACGAGGTGTGGCACGGCTTCGTCCCCGGCGTACTGCCCGGTCACCGCTACGGCTACCGCGTCCACGGCCGCTGGGACCCCTGGACCGGCGCCCGCTGGAACCCCGCCAAGCTCCTCCTGGACCCCTACGCCCGGGCCGTGGACGGCGACTTCCGGCTGCCCGCCGAGGTGTACGGCCATGTGCGCGACTGGCCGCAGCAGCACGTCGCCGACACCGTCCGCGACGAACGGGACTCGGCCCCCCACGTCCCCAAGGGCGTGGTCGTCGCCGATGACGACGACTGGTCCGACGACCGCCGCCCCAAGACCCCCTGGCCCGACTCGGTCATCTACGAACTGCACGTCAAGGGCTTCACCATGCGCCACCCGGGCGTGCCCGAACGGCTGCGCGGCACCTACGCGGGCCTGGCGCACCCGGCGGCCGTCGGGCACCTGACCCGGCTGGGCGTGACGGCCGTGGAGCTGCTGCCGGTGCACCAGTTCGCCCACGAGGACCATCTGCTGCGGCGGGGGCTCACCAACCACTGGGGCTACAACTCCATCGGCTACTTCGCCCCCCACGCCGGCTACGCGGCGACCGGGACGCGCGGCCAGCAGGTGGGCGAGTTCAAACGGATGGTCCGGGCCCTCCACGCGGCGGGGATCGAAGTCATCCTCGACGTCGTCTACAACCACACCGCCGAGAGCAACGAGCTGGGCCCCACGCTCTCGCTGCGCGGCATCGACAACCGCCGCTACTACCGGCTCCAGTCCGACTCCCGGCGCTACGACGACTACACCGGATGCGGCAACACCCTCCACGTCGTCCAGCCGAACGTCCTGCGGCTGATAACCGACTCGCTGCGCTACTGGGTGACGGAGATGGGCGTCGACGGCTTCCGCTTCGACCTCGCGGCGGCGCTGGTGCGCACGATGCGCGCCGTCGACGGTCCGGACATGCTCTCCCCCTTCCTCGCCGTCATCGCCCAGGACCCCGTGCTGCGCCGGGTCAAGCTGATCGCCGAGCCCTGGGACGTGGGCTCCGGCGGCTACCAGGTCGGCGCCTTCCCCCCGCTGTGGACCGAATGGAACGACCGCTACCGCGACGCCGTGCGCGACTTCTGGCGCGGCGCCCTGCCGGACGTACGGGACCTCGGCTACCGGCTGTCGGGCTCCAGCGACCTCTACGCCTGGGGCGGCCGCCGCCCGTACGCCTCCGTCAACTTCGTCACCGCGCACGACGGCTTCACCCTGCGCGACCTGGTCTCCTACGAGCGCAAGCACAACGAGGCCAACGGCGAGGGCAACCGCGACGGCACGAACGACAACCGCTCCTGGAACTGCGGGGTCGAGGGCGAGACGACCGACGCGCGCGTCACCGCCCTGCGCCGCCGCCAGGCCCGCAACCTGCTGACCACCCTGCTGCTCTCCACCGGCGTGCCGATGCTCGTGGCGGGCGACGAGATGGGCCGCACCCAGGGCGGCAACAACAACGCCTACTGCCAGGACAACGAGACCGGCTGGGTCGACTGGTCGCTGCTGGACGACCCCGGCTGGCGGAACCTGGCCGGGCTCTGCTCCCGGCTGCTGGCGCTGCGCCGCGCCCACCCCGTGCTGCGCAGCCGCTCCTTCTTCTCCGGCCGGCCCCAGGGCGCGGACGGCCTGCGCGACCTCGCCTGGTTCACGCCGGGCGGCACCGAGATGACCGAGGCCGACTGGTACGCCCCCACCGCCACCCTGGGCATGTACCTCTCGGGGCGGGACATCCCCCAGCGCGGCCGGCGGGGCGCGCCGGTGACCGACGAGAGCTTCCTGGCCGTGCTGCACGCCGGGCCGCGCGCCCTGCGCTTCACCTTGCCGGGGCCGCCCTGGGCCGAGTCCTACGAACTCCTGGTCAACACCGCCCTGGAGGAGCAGCACACGGCCCCCGGCCTGCGCCGGGAGGGCGGCAGCCGGATTTCGGTCCGGGCCCGCTCGGTGCTGCTGTGGCGAGTGGTGCGGGACGGCGACGAACTGCCGTCTCCCGACGCGGATTTATGCCCAAAAGGCGAGTGAGCGGTGTCGGTGGCGGGTCGTAGTCTCCCCACTGATGACCGTGACCCGTGAACCCTCCAGCGCGGCACCGCGCCCCGGGCGCCACTCCGCCGCGCGGTCCCTGCTGCGCCTGTGGCCGTACGTGCGCCCGGTGCGCGGGCGGCTCGTGGTGGGCGCGCTGTCCGCCGTGGTGGCGTCCTGCCTGGGCCTGCTGATCCCGCTGACGCTCAAGTGGATCGTGGACGGGCCGGTGGCCGGCCGCGACCCCTCGGGGGTGTGGCTGGGCGGGCTGGCCCTGCTGGTGCTCGGCGTGGCCGAGGCCGGGCTGTTCGGGGTGCGCCGCATGATCGTGGCCGGTCCGCTGGCGCGGGTCGAGGCGGACATGCGGGCGGCGCTCTACGCGCGCCTCCAGCGGCTGCCCGTCTCCTTCCACGACCGCTGGCCGTCGGGCCAGTTGCTCTCGCGCGCCACGACGGACCTGATGCTGCTGCGCATCTTCCTCTCCTTCCCCCTGACCTTCCTGCTGGTCAACGGGGTGACGATCGTCGTCGGCTGCGTCATCCTGCTCCAGCAGCGGTGGACGCTGGGCCTGGTGCTGCTGGCGCCGGTGATCCCGATGGTGGTGCTGTGCTCGGTCTTCGAGGAGCGCTACGCGCGCACCGCGCGGAAGGCGCAGGACCAGATCGGCGATCTGACGACGGTCGTCGAGGAGAGCGTGCTCGGCATCCGCGTCATCAAGGGTTTCGGCCGGCACCGGGGCCAGGAGCGGGCGTTCCGGGCGCTGTCGTGGCGGCTGCGGGAGACCGAGCTGCGCAAGGCGGGTCTGCTGGGCGCCCTCTGGGCGCTGATCGTGATCCTTCCCGAGCTGGCCATCGGCGCGGCGCTGGTGCTCGGCGTGGTGGAGGTCGGGGACGGCGAGCTGTCGGCGGGGACGCTGGTGGCGTTCCTGTCGACGGCGCTGGCGCTGCGCTGGCCGGTGGAGTCGATCGGCTTCCTGCTGGCGATCACGAACGAGTCGGCCACGGCCACGGACCGTTTCTTCGAGGTCATGGACACGGCCGAGGCGTCCGCGGGGGACGTCGTCGCCACGGCCCCGGTGCTCGCCGGGGCGCGGGTGAAGGACGCCGGACTGCGCCTGGAGGACGTCTGGTTCCGCTATCCCGACGCGCCCGAGGACGCCCCGCCCGTGCTGTGCGGCGTCGATCTGAGCGTCCGCCCCGGCGAGACCATGGCCCTGGTCGGTGCCACCGGCAGCGGCAAGACCACCCTCACCGCGCTCGTCCCCCGGCTCCACGAGCCGACCGCCGGGCGGATCGTCCTCGACGGCCGGGACATCACGGGGCTGTCCCGCGAGCGGCTGCGGGAGCTGGTGGCGGTGGCCTTCGAGGAGCCGACCCTGTTCTCCGCCAGCGCCGCGGAGAACGTCCTGATGGGCGCGCCCGACGCCGGTGAGGAGCGGCTCCTCGCCGCCCTGGCCGTCGCCCAGGCGGAGTTCGTCCACGAGCTCCCCCAGGGCCGGCGCACCCGCCTCGGGGAGCAGGGCCTGAGCCTGTCCGGCGGGCAGCGGCAGCGGCTCGCGCTGGCCCGCGCGGTGATCGGCGAGCCCCGTTTCCTCGTCCTGGACGACCCGCTGTCCGCGCTCGACGTCCACACCGAGGCCCTCGTCGAGGCCGCGCTGCGGGAGGTGCTGGCCACGACGACGGCCCTGGTCGTCGCCCACCGGCCGTCCACCGTACTGCTCGCCGACCGGGTCGCCCTGCTGTCGCGGGGCCGTATCGCGGCGGTGGGCACCCACCACGAACTGCTGCACACCCATGAGGAGTACGCGTCGCTGATGTCCGGCCCGGCGGGGCCCGAAGGGGGCGATCCACGATGACCACCACCGTCTCCGGCCGCCCGGCCGCGGAGGACGACCGGCCCGAGGAGCCGCCGCCCGGCGACCCCTTCGACCGGGACGTCCTGCCCACCCCCAAGGGAGCCTCCCGGGCGCTGCTGCGCTCCCTCCTGGCCCCCGCCCGGGGGCGGGTGCGGCTCGCGGCCGTCCTGCTGCTGCTCCAGCAGGCCGCCGTGCAGGCGGGTCCGCTGCTCGTCGCCTACGCCATCGACTCCGGCGTGCCCGCCGTCCGCCGGCACGACCACGGGCCGCTCGTGGCCGTCGCCGCCGGCTACCTCGTCTGCGCGCTGGCCTCCGGTCTGCTGCAGATGGCGTTCGTGCGGCTGGCGGCGCGGGTGGGCCAGGACGCGCTGCTGGAGCTGCGCGGCCGGATCTTCCGCCACTCCCAGGCACTCAGTCTCGACTTCCACGAGCGCTATACCTCCGGGCGGCTGATCTCCCGCGCCACCACCGACGTGGAGTCGATCCGCGAGCTGCTCAACGACGGCCTCCAGGAGCTCATCGGCGTCGCCCTGTCGGTGCTCTACGTCTCCGCCATGCTCCTGTACCTGGACCCGGCGACCGGGGGCGCGGCGCTGCTGTCGTTCCTGCCGCTGGCGCTGCTCGTGACGTCCTACCGGCGTCGTTCGCTGATCGCCCACCGCCGGCGGTCCACGGCGATCGCGGCGGTCATCGTGAAGTTCACCGAGACCATGAACGGCATCCGGCCCGTGCAGGCGTTCCGTCGCGAGCGCGCCAACGACGCCGATTTCGACGGGCTCAACCGCGTCCACCAGCGGACCAACACCGCCACCGCCCTGGCCATGGCCCATTACGTGGTCTGCTCGCGGCTGGTGGCCAACAGCATGGTGGCCGCGATCGTGGTGTGGGGCTCCTACCGGGTCGCCGACGGGAGCCTGGCCCTGGGGGTGCTGGCCGCCTCGGTGCTGTACCTGCGGCGGCTTTACGACCCGATCGACCGGCTGGGGATGTTCCTCAACACCTACCAGTCGGCGGCCGCTTCCCTGGAGAAGATCGCGGGCCTGCTGGCCCGGCGCCCCTCCGTCCGCGAGCCGGAGGCGCCGGTGGCGCTGCCCGTCCGCCCGCCCGGGCGCCCCGGTCGCGAGGTGGTCTTCGACGGGGTGCGCTTCGCCTACCGCGCGGGCACCCCGGTGCTGCCCCGGCTCGACCTGACGCTGCGCGCCGGGGAGACGGTCGCGGTCGTCGGCTCCACGGGGGCGGGGAAGTCCACCCTGGCCAAGCTGCTGGCCCGGTTCTACGACCCCACCGAGGGCCGCATCCTGCTGGACGGCGTCCCGCTCTCCGACCTGGCCGGCCCGGAGCTGCGGCGCGGGGTGGTGATGGTGACGCAGGAGGCGTTCCTCTTCTCCGGCACGGTCGCCGAGAACATCGCCATCGGCCGTCCCGGCGCGAGCCGCGCGGAGATCGAGCGCGCGGCCGGGGCCATCGGCGCCCACGAGTTCATCACCGCCCTGCCCGACGGCTACGACACGGACGTCCGCAAGCGCGGCGGCCGGATCTCCGCCGGTCAGCGGCAGCTCGTGGCCTTCGCCCGCGCCCTGCTGGCCGACCCGGCCGTGCTGATCCTCGACGAGGCGACGTCCTCCCTGGACATCCCGGGCGAGCGGGCGGTGCAGCGCGCCATGCGCACGGTGCTGCGCGGGCGGACGGCCGTGGTGATCGCCCACCGGCTGTCGACCGTGGAGATCGCGGACCGGGTGCTGGTGATGGCCGGCGGCAGGGTGGTGGAGGATGGTGTTCCGGCCGAACTCGCCGGGCGCGGCGGGCACTTCGCCGGACTGCACCGTGCCTGGCGGGACAGCCTGGTCTGAACGCCCGGTATACGGACAACGATCTTTGGCCAACGAACAGTTTCCGGCCAAGTTGTTGACGCGCCCCTGACATGCCCGGGGAGGCGATGGCACTCTTCACCTCAACTGGCGCGGAGCACCCCCACATCCCCACCCCTCCGCGACGGCGATCTCCCCCCTCTCTCCATGTGTTCTGCCGCGCTCCGCCCGGACGGCCACCCAGTTCGCCGCCCGGCCGTTCCATCGGCCCACCCGCCCCGTGGTGGCCCCGCAGAAGGAGTCAGAGTGAGACCCACCCCCCATCGCCGCGCCGTCGCCACCGGCGCGCTCGTCGCCGTCACGGCGATGCTCGCCGTCGGGGCCCAGACGGGCACCGCGAACGCCCGCCCCGACGACTCGGCCGCCACCGGCCAGCCCCGGCAGATCATCGCCAAGGCCGCCCCCGGCGCCCAGCCGGCCAAGCTCACGCCCTCCCAGCGCGCGGAACTGATCCGCGAGGCCAACGCCACCAAGGCCCAGACCTCCAAGAAGCTGGGCCTCGGCGACAAGGAGCAGCTGGTCGTCCGCGACGTCACCCGCGACGTCGACGGCACCGTCCACACCCGCTACGAGCGCACCTACGAGGGCCTGCCCGTCCTCGGCGGCGACCTCGTCGTCGACGCGGCGAAGACCGGCACGGTCAAGTCCGTCGCCAAGGCCAACAAGGCGAAGCTGGCCGTCGCCACGACCGCCCCCTCGTTCGCGGCCGCCACCGCCGAGAAGGACGCCGTCGCCTCCGCCCAGGCCAAGGGCTCGAAGGCCGCCAAGGCCGACCGCGCCCCGCGCAAGGTGATCTGGGCCGCCAACGGCAGCCCCGTGCTGGCCTACGAGACGGTCGTCGGCGGCCTCCAGGAGGACGGCACGCCCAACGAGCTCCACGTCATCACCGACGCGAAGAGCGGCAAGAAGCTCTTCGAGTTCCAGGGCGTCAAGCAGGGCACCGGCAACAGCCAGTACAGCGGCCAGGTCACCATCGGCACCTCCGGCTCGGCCGGCTCGTACCAGATGACCGACGGCTCGCGCGGCGGCCACAAGACGTACAACCTCAACCACGGCTCGTCCGGCACCGGCACGCTGTTCACCAACTCCAGCGACGTCTGGGGCAACGGCAGCAACAGCGACGCGGCCACGGCGGGCGTCGACGCCGCCTATGGCGCGCAGCTCACCTGGGACTACTACAAGAACGTCCACGGGCGCACCGGCATCAAGGGCGACGGCGTGGGCGCGTACAGCCGCGTCCACTATGGCAACAGCTACGTCAACGCCTTCTGGTCCGACTCCTGCTTCTGCATGACCTACGGCGACGGCTCCGGCAACGCCAAGCCGCTGACCGCGATCGACGTGGCCGCGCACGAGATGACGCACGGCGTCACCTCCGCCACCGCCAACCTCACCTACAGCGGGGAGTCCGGCGGCCTCAACGAGGCCACCTCGGACATCATGGCCACCGCGGTGGAGTTCTGGGCGAACAACCCCAGCGACCCGGGTGACTACCT
This sequence comes from Streptomyces sp. L500, assembly GCF_054551825.1. NCBI lineage: Bacteria > Bacillati > Actinomycetota > Actinomycetes > Kitasatosporales > Streptomycetaceae > Streptomyces > Streptomyces sp. L500. Next base: position 58,706 of record NZ_JBTOLC010000013.1, on the reverse strand, counting down.
CATCGGCGAGAAGATCGACATCAACGGCAACGGCACCCCGCTGCGCTACCAGGACAAGCCCAGCCGGGACGGCCGGTCCAAGGACAGCTGGTACTCCGGCATCGGCAGCATCGACGTCCACTACTCGTCGGGCCCGGCCAACCACTGGTTCTACCTGGCGTCCGAGGGCAGCGGCCCCAAGGACATCAACGGCGTCCACTACGACAGCCCCACCTCCGACGGGCTGCCGGTCACCGGCATCGGCCGGGACAACGCGGCGAAGATCTGGTTCAAGGCGCTGACGCAGCGCATGCAGTCCAACACCAACTACGCGGGCGCGCGCGACGCCACGCTGTGGGCCGCCGGTGAGCTCTTCGGCGTCGGCAGCGAGACGTACAACAACGCCGCGAACGCCTGGGCGGCCATCAACGTCGGCAGCCGGCTGTCGACCGGCGTCTCGGTCACCAGCCCCGGCGACCAGACCTCGATCGTCAACACCGCCGTCTCCCTCCAGATCAAGGCGTCCAGCTCCACCACCGGCGCCCTGACCTACTCGGCCACCGGCCTGCCCGCCGGCCTCACGATCAACTCCTCGACCGGCCTGATCTCCGGCACCCCGACCACCACCGGCTCCAGCAATGTGACGGTGACGGTCAAGGACGCGGGCGGCAAGACCGGCACCGCCTCCTTCAAGTGGACCGTGAACACCTCGGGCGGCGGCAGCGTCTTCGAGAACACCACCCCCGTGGCTATCCCGGACGCGGGCCCGGCCGTGACCTCCCCGATCGTCGTCACCCGCAGCGGCAACGGCTCCTCGGCCCTGAAGGTCGACGTCAACATCAGCCACACCTACCGCGGTGACCTCCAGATCGACCTGGTCGCCCCCGACGGCAAGACGTGGCGGCTGAAGGACGCGGACTCGTGGGACTCGGCGGCGGACGTCAAGGAGACCTACACGGTCGACGCGTCGGCGGTCTCGGCGACCGGCACGTGGAAACTCCAGGTCCAGGACCTGTACGCGAATGACGAGGGCACGGTCAACAGCTGGAAGCTCAGCTTCTAGCCGTCGGCTTCCTCCCACGAACTGGGCGCCGCCCGGGGTGAGCACCGCCTCCCCCGGACGGCGCCCGACTCATGTGCGGGTGCCGTTCCTGGGGGCTCCGCCCCCAGACCCCCGGTCCTCAAACGCCGGACAGGCTGATTTCAGCCCGTCCGGCGTTTGAGGACACCGCGCGTCAGCGCATCAAGACCCCCGCGCCCTCCCCCGCACCCTCAGACGGCATCGCCACCAGCCCCAGCTCGGCCCCGTCCGCCAGCAACCGATGCGCGGGCAGGATACGGACCGTATAGCCGAACGGACCGGTCCGGTCGAGCGTCAGCGGCCCCTCATAGAGCCGCCGCCCGTCCAACCCCACCGCCCCCGTCGCCTTCAGCGGAAACGCCGACGCCGCCGACAGCCGGTCCGCCGAGTCCACGCGCCCCGCGACGGCCTGGACCTCGACGTCCGACGGGTCGAGCTCGCCCAGTGTCACGCTCACGCGCAGCGAGACCGTGGAGCCCAGCTCGGCCGTGCCGTTCAGGGGCCCGTCCGAGACGGCCTCCACGTGGTCCACGGCGACCGCCGGCCACGCCGCCCGCACCCGCGCCTTCCACGCGGCGAGCTCACGCGCCGCGATCGGGTCGAGCGCCCGGTGGGCCTCGGCCGCGGGCGCGTAGAGCCGCTCGACGTACTCGCGGACCATCCGCCCCGCGAGCACCTTCGGCCCGAGCGTCGCCAGCGTCCGCCGGACCATCTCGATCCAGCGGCCGGGCAGCCCGCCCGCGGCCCGGTCGTAGAAGCGGGGGGCGACCCGCTGGGCCAGCAGGTCGTAGAGCGCGGCGGCCTCCAGGTCGTCGCGGCGGTCCTCGTCCATGGCCGTGCCGTCGGCGGTGGGGATGGCCCAGCCGAAGTCAGGGTCGTACCACTCGTCCCACCAGCCGTCCAGGACGGAGAGATTGAGACAGCCGTTGAGCGCCGCTTTCATCCCGGAGGTACCACAGGCCTCCAGCGGCCGCAGGGGGTTGTTCAGCCACACGTCGCAGCCGGGATAGAGCTTCTGGGCCATCGCCATGCCGTAGTCCGGCAGGAAGACGATGCGATGGCGTACGCGCGGGTCGTCCGCGAAGCGGACGAGCTCCTGCACCAGCCGCTTGCCGCCGTCGTCGGCCGGGTGCGCCTTGCCCGCGACCACGATCTGCAGCGGCCGCTCCGGGTGGAGCAGCAGCTCGGTGAGCCGTTCGCGGTCGCGCAGCATCAGGGTCAGCCGTTTGTACGAGGGAACCCGCCGGGCGAAGCCGATGGTGAGAACGTCCGGGTCCAGCACCCCGTCGATCCAGCCGAGCTCGGCCGTCCCGGCGCCGCGCTCCCGCCAGGAGGCCCGCAGCCGCTCCCGCACCTCCTCCACCAACTGTTCGCGCAGGATGCGGCGGAGCTCCCAGATGGCGGCGTCGGAGATGTCGGCGACGGTGTCCCAGCGCTGGGAGCCGCCGACGGTCAGGGCGTCCTCGGCGCGCCCGGCGCCGATCTGCCGGGCGCCGAGCCGGAAGACCTCGGGGGCCACCCACGTGGGGGCGTGCACCCCGTTGGTGACCGACGCGATGGGCACCTCCTCCGGGTCGAAGCCGGGCCACAGCCCGGCGAACATCTCCCGGCTGACCTTGCCGTGGAGCGTGGAGACGCCATTGGCGCGCTGGGCCAGCCGCAGGCCCATCACGGCCATGTTGAACAGGCCGGGCTCGCCGCCGGGGTAGTCCTCCCGGCCGAGGGCCAGGACCCGCTCGACGTCGATGCCGGGCAGCTCCCCGCCGTCGCCGAAGTGCCGGGCGACGAGCGCGGCCTCGAAACGGTCGATGCCGGCGGGCACGGGGGTGTGGGTGGTGAACACCGCGCCGGCACGCACGCACTCCAGCGCCGCGTCGAACTCGGCGCCCTGCTCGGCCAGTTCACGGATGCGCTCCAGCCCCAGGAAGCCCGCGTGCCCCTCGTTGGTGTGGAAGACCTCCGGCTCGGGGTGCCCGGTGATCCGGCAGTAGGCCCGTACGGCCCGCACCCCGCCGATGCCCAGCAGCATCTCCTGGAGCAGCCGGTGCTCGCTGCCGCCGCCGTAGAGCCGGTCGGTCACGTCCCGTTCCCCGGCGCCGTTGTCCTCCACGTCCGAGTCGAGCAGCAGCAGCGGCACCCGGCCGACCTGCGCCTGCCAGACGTACGCGCGCAGACATCGGCCGCCGGGCAGGGCGAGAGCGACGCGGGCGGGCGTGCCGTCGGGCTCGCGGAGCAGGGACAGCGGGAGCTCGTTGGGATCGAGCAGGGGATAGTGCTCCTGCTGCCAGCCCTCACGGGAGAGGGACTGCCGGAAATAGCCGTGGCGGTAGAGGAGTCCGACGCCGATGAGGGGAACGCCCAGGTCGCTCGCGGACTTCAGGTGGTCGCCGGCGAGGATGCCCAGGCCCCCGCTGTACTGCGGGAGGGCGGCGGTGATGCCGAACTCGGGGGAGAAATAGGCGACGGCGGCCGGCAGCCCGGGGGGCTGCTCCTGGTACCAGCGCCGGCCGGTCGCGTAGTCGTGGAGATCGTCGGCGGCCGCCGCCAGCCGCCGCCGGAACCGGCGGTCCTCGGCCAGGGCGGCCAGCCGGTCGGCGGAGACGGAACCCAGCAGCCGCAGCGGGTCGCCCCCGGCGGCCCGCCAGCCCTCGGGGTCGACGGACTGGAACAGTTCGCGGGTCTCGGGGTGCCAGGACCAGCGCAGATTGCGCGCCAGTTCGCTGAGCGGTCGTAGGGGTTCCGGAAGGACGGGACGCACGCTGAATCGACGAATGGCCTTCACGGATCCGACGGTAGCGGCAGGCGTCGGCACGGGAGGGGGCAATGGACCGGTTCCACCGCACCGGGGCGGTCCCGCGCGCAGGCCGGCTCACGTCTTCGCACTAGACGATTAGTACTAGGTGGATTTACGCCGCGCGTACAACAGCACTGTCCAAGGCCAAAAGCCGCTACGGCCTTCGAAGGCCGCAGCGGGGCGCCCGTTCCCCCGTCCGGCCCTCAACAGCGCCGTTTCGCCACATTGCACGCGATCGGACCATCGAGCAGACTCCCTACGGGTGACGGGGGGACGGCCGACCTCCGCGCGCGGGGTCAGGGGAACTACGCACGAGTAGTTCATACAGTCCGGGCATGCCCGGGCGGACCCGGTGGGAAAGCTCACCCGGTGTACCGGGACGACCGTCCGTCGCCCTGCTGACAGCCGACATCCCTTCTTCCGCCCGCCCGAGTGAACGCGGACAGGAGCAGTCATGCCCGCACCCTCCCGACCGTCGACGGAACAGATAGAACTGACGGAACCCTTTCCCCGGACCCCCAAGGCTCGCCAGGTGATCCCATGATCGGTCGTATCCCCGTCCTGGACCTAGGCCCGCTCGTCGACTGCGGCCGAAGGCCCGTCAAGGCCGTGGTGGGCGAGGAGTTCGAGGTCATCGCCACGGTCTTCCGGGAGGGGCACGACGCGGTCGGGGCGAACGTGGTGCTGCGCGGGCCCGCGGGCCGCTGCGGCCCCTGGACGCCGATGCGCGAGCTGGCCCCCGGCACCGACCGCTGGGGGGCGACGGTCGCGCCGGACGCCACGGGCCGCTGGACGTACGCGGTCGAGTCCTGGGGCGATCCGGTCACCACCTGGCGGGAGCACGCCTCGATCAAGATCCCGGCGGGCATGGACACCGAACTGGTCCTGGAGGAGGGCGCCCGCCTCCACGAACGGGCGGCCGGCGGGGTCCCCAAGAGCGACGGCAGGGAAGCGGTACTGGCCGCCGTGGACGCCCTGCGCGACGCCACCCGCCCGGCCTCGGCCCGGCTCGCGGCCGCCCTGACCCCCGAGGTCACGGCTACCCTGACCCGCCACCCCCTCCGCGAGCTGGTCACCAGCTCCCGCCCGGTGCCGGTGCTGGTGGAGCGCGAACGGGCCCTCTTCGGCTCCTGGTACGAGATGTTCCCCCGCTCCGAGGGCGCCCGGCTGGTCCCCGGCCGGCCGCCCAGGTCCGGCACCCTCCGCACGGCGGCCCGCCGCCTCCCCGCCATCGCGGCGATGGGCTTCGACGTCGTCTACCTCCCCCCGATCCACCCCATCGGCACCTCCCACCGCAAGGGCCCCAACAACGCGCTGAGCGCGGGCCCTTACGACGTGGGCAGCCCCTGGGCCATCGGCTCCCCGGACGGCGGCCACGACGCGGTCCACCCCGATCTGGGCACGATGGAGGACTTCGACCACTTCGTGAGCCGGGCGCACGACCTGCGCCTTGAGGTGGCCCTCGACTTCGCCCTCCAGTGCTCCCCGGACCACCCCTGGGTCGGAAAGCACCCCGAGTGGTTCCACCACCGCGCGGACGGCTCCATCGCGTACGCCGAGAACCCGCCGAAGAAGTACCAGGACATCTACCCCCTGGCCTTCGACGCGGACTTCGACGGCCTCGTGGCCGAAACGCTAAGGATCCTGCGATTGTGGATGGCACACGGGGTACGCATCTTCCGTGTGGACAATCCCCACACGAAACCGGTCTCCTTCTGGGAAAAGGTGATCGCCGAGATCGGCCGCACCGACCCGGACGTGATCTTCCTGGCCGAGGCGTTCACCCGGCCCGCGATGATGGGCACCCTGGGGGCGATCGGTTTTCAGCAGTCGTACACGTACTTCACCTGGCGCAACACCAAACAGGAGCTGACGGAATACCTGACGGAGCTCTCAGGCCCGTCCTCGGCCCACATGCGCCCCAACCTCTTCGTCAACACGCCGGACATCCTCCACGCGTACCTCCAAGAGGGCGGCCGTCCGGCCTTCGAGGCACGCGCGATCCTCGCGGCAACACTCTCCCCGTCCTGGGGGATGTACGCCGGCTACGAACTCTGCGAGAACGCCCCGGCCCACGCGGGCAGCGAGGAGTACCTGAATTCGGAGAAGTACGAACTCCGCCCGAGGGACTGGGAGTCGGCGGAACGCGAAGGACGCAGCATCGCCCCGCTGATCACCGCCCTCAACCGGATCAGAAGGCGCCACCCCGCCCTCCGGCACCTCCGCAATCTCAGGTTCCACCACGTGGACAACGACGCGGTCATCGCGTACTCCAAGCGCACGGGCCCCTCCTGCGTCCTCACGGTCGTCAACCTCGACCCCCACCACACCCAGGAGGCCACGGTCTCGTTGGACATGCCGGAGCTCGGCCTCGGCTGGCACGAGACCGTCCCGGTGCGCGATGAGCTCACCGGGGAGACCTATCACTGGGGCAGGGACAACTATGTGCGCCTGGAGCCGGGACGCCCGCCCGCGCACGTGTTCTCGCTGCGACCGTCCTCTCAGATCGGAGGGTCACCCACACCATGATCGTCAATGAGCCCGTCCAGGACACCTTCGAGGACACTCCGGCCAAGGACCTGGATCCCGACTGGTTCAAGCGGGCCGTCTTCTACGAAGTCCTCGTCCGCTCGTTCCAGGACAGCGACGGCGACGGCATCGGCGACCTCAAGGGACTGACGGCGAAACTGGACTATCTCCAGTGGCTGGGCGTCGACTGTCTCTGGCTCCCGCCGTTCTTCCAGTCGCCCCTGCGCGACGGCGGCTACGACGTCTCCGACTACACCTCGGTCCTGCCGGAGTTCGGCGACCTCGCCGACTTCGTCGAGTTCGTGGACGCCGCCCACACCCGCGGCATGCGCGTCATCATCGACTTTGTCATGAACCATACGAGCGATCAGCACGACTGGTTCCAGCAGTCCCGCACCGACCCCGACGGCCCCTACGGCGACTACTACGTCTGGGCCGACGACGACAAGCAGTACCAGGGCGCGCGCATCATCTTCGTGGACACGGAGACGTCGAACTGGACCTTCGACCCGGTACGCAAGCAGTACTACTGGCACCGCTTCTTCTCCCACCAGCCGGACCTCAACTACGAGAACCCGGCCGTCCAGGAGGAGATCCTGGCCGCCCTCCGCTTCTGGCTGGACCTCGGCATCGACGGCTTCCGCCTGGACGCGGTCCCCTACCTCTTCGCGGAGGAGGGGACGAACTGCGAGAACCTCCCCCGGACGCACGAATTCCTCAAGCGCGTCCGAGCGGAGATCGACGCCCACTACCCCGACACCCTCCTCCTGGCCGAGGCGAACCAGTGGCCGGAGGACGTGGTCGACTACTTCGGCTCGTACGAGAACGGCGGGGACGAATGCCATATGGCGTTCCACTTCCCGGTCATGCCGCGCATCTTCATGGCGGTCCGCCGCGAATCCCGCTACCCGGTCTCGGAAATCCTCGCGAAAACCCCCGAGATCCCCTCCCGCTGCCAGTGGGGAATCTTCCTCCGCAACCACGACGAGCTGACCCTCGAAATGGTCACGGACGAAGAGCGCGACTACATGTGGGCCGAATACGCCAAAGACCCCCGCATGCGCGCGAACATCGGCATCCGCCGCCGCCTGGCACCCCTCCTGGACAACGACCGCAACCAGATCGAACTGTTCACGGCGCTGCTCCTCTCCCTGCCCGGCAGCCCGATCCTGTACTACGGCGACGAGATCGGCATGGGCGACAACATCTGGCTGGGCGACCGGGACGCGGTCCGGACCCCCATGCAATGGACACCGGACCGGAACGCGGGCTTCTCCTCCTGCGACCCGGGAAGGCTGTACCTCCCCACGATCATGGACCCGGTATACGGCTACCAGGTAACAAACGTGGAAGCGGCGATGAGCAGCCCATCATCCCTCCTCCACTGGACCCGCCGAATGATCGAGATCCGCAAGCAAAATCCAGCCTTCGGCCTCGGCTCCTACACAGAACTCCCCTCAAGCAACCCGGCAGTCCTGGCCTTCCTCCGCGAACACGGCGACGACTTGGTCCTCTGCGTGAACAACTTCTCCCGGTTCGCACAGCCGACCGAACTCGACCTACGGGCGTTCAACGGCCGCCACCCGGTGGAACTGATCGGCGGAGTCCGCTTCCCGGCGATCGGTGAGCTCCCCTACCTCCTGACCCTGGCGGGCCACGGCTTCTACTGGTTCCGCCTGCGCCGCACGGCACCGAACACCTGAAGGCGGTTTCCCACCCCGCACAGGGGGGCAGGCGCCGAACCGACGGGAGGGGCCGGGGTGGGGCGGACGGGCCCTGGCAGGGGCGTAAAGAGCTCTTCGCCGCTGGAGCCAAGTGCGGGGCACCCGGCACCGAAGTACCAGGCACCGCGAAGAGCTCAGCCCCGTAAGGGCCCGTCCGCCCCACCCCGGCCCCGCCCCACCCCGCCCCGGCCCCGACGCACCCCGCAAGCGAAAGCGCACCCGCAACCGGTCCCGCACCATACCCTGGTCAAAGCCGTAATCCGGGACACTTTGCCCCATCCGTCGTGTGCCCCGGGGAAAGGACGCGACGCATGTCGGAAGCCGCACCGCCGCTCGCCTCGCTCGCCCCCCTGCTCACGGAATGGCTGCCCCGGCAGCGCTGGTTCGCCGGCAAGGGCCGCCCCATCGACGGCCTCACGCCCGTGGCGGCGACGGAACTCACCCCGGACCTCCTGCACCTGCTCGTACAGGTGCGCACCCACCAACGCACCCGCACCCAGAACGACTGCTACCAACTACTCCTGGGCATCCAGGACGTCCTCCCACCCCACCTCTCCCCCGCCCTGATCGGCCGCCCGGCGGACGGCCCCCTGCGCGGCCGCACCGTCTACGAGGGCCTGGCCGACCCCCGCCTCGCGACGCTCCTCCTGGAGCGCCTACGGTTCCCGGGCCGCCTGGGCCCCCTCCGTTTCAGCCGCGAACCGGACGCGGAGATCGCACCGAACCTGACGCCCCGCCTCCTCGGCGCCGAGCAGTCCAACTCCTCGGCGGTCTACGGCGAAACGTATATCCTCAAGCTCTTCCGTCGCGTGGGCCCCGGTACCAACCCCGATCTCGAACTGCCGCGCGCACTCGCGAAGACCGGCTGCACCCGCGTCCCGGCACCGGCGGCCTGGTTCGAGGCGGAGCTCCCCGGCACGATGCCGATGACCCTGGGCGTGCTGCAGCCCTTCCTGGCCGGCTCGGCCGACGGCTGGCAACTGGCGCTGGGCGCCCTCTCCGTCCAGGCCGACTTCACCGCTTCCGCGCGCGCCCTCGGCCACGCCGTGGCCGAGGTGCACCTGGCCCTGGCCGAGGCGCTGCCCACGACCGTCCTGGACCGCCCCCAGCTGGAGCGGCTCGCCGCCGCGATGACGCGGCGCCTGGAGGTGACGGCGGAGGCCGTCCCGGCACTGCGCCCGTACCGGTTGGCGCTGCGCGACGCCTACGACGAGCTGGCGGCGCTGGGCCGGGACGGGCGGACCCGCAGGGCCCAGCGCGTCCACGGCGACCTCCACCTGGGCCAGGCGCTGCGCACGGCCTCGGACGGCCGCTGGTCGCTCATCGACTTCGAGGGGGAGCCGGCCCGCCCGCTGGCGGAGCGGTGCCGTCCGCAGCCGGTCGCGCAGGACATCGCGGGGATGCTGCGTTCCTTCGACTACGCGGCGGCGGTGGGCCGCGCGACCGGCACGGACTGGGCCGAGCGCTCCCGGGCCGCGTTCTGCGAGGGCTACGCGACCGTCCACGAGGACCCGCGCGAGGACCCCGGGCTGCTACGGGCGCACGAGACGGACAAGGCCGTCTACGAGGTGCTCTACGAGGCCCGGCACCGCCCCGACTGGCTGTCCGTGCCGATGTCCGCGATCCACCGCCTGGCCGGAGGCCACCGTGCGACCGGCGTCCACGCCCCTTGACCCGTACGCCCCCGTACGCCCGTACGCCCCGTACGCCCCCGGAGGACCACCTGTGACAGCACGACCGCCGATCCCGGCAACGTTCCTGCCGGCGCCGACCCCCAAGACCACACCCACACCGACGAAGCCACCCACGAAGCCCCCCACCCGGGAAAACGCCAAGGGAAGCGGCATCCGCCCCGCACCCCCCCTGCACGAATTCACCCGCGCCCGCCTCCTCCAGGGCACCCACCACGACCCGCACAGCGTGCTGGGCGCGCACCACGTGCCGGGCGGGATCGTCGTGCGCGCCCTGCGCCCGTGGGCGAAGGGCGTGGCGGTCGTGGCCAAGGGCCTGCGCGCGGAGCTCATCGACGAGGGCGACGGCCTGTTCGCCGCGATCCTCCCCCTCCGCGAGATCCCCAAGGACCACCGCCTCCTCGTCACGTACGAGGACACGGAAGTGACCCTGGACGACCCGTACCGCTTCCTCCCCGCGCTCGGGGAGCTGGATCTCCACCTCATCGGGGAGGGCCGGCACGAGGAGCTGTGGCGGGCGCTGGGCGCCCGTCCGATGACGCACGAGGGCGTGGCGGGCACCCGGTTCACGGTGTGGGCGCCGAACGCCCTGGGCGTACGGGTGGTGGGCGACTTCAACGTGTGGGACGGCACGGTCCACCCGATGCGCTCGCTGGGCGGCACGGGGGTGTGGGAGCTGTTCCTCCCGGGCGTCACGGAAGGCGCGCTGTACAAGTTCGAGCTCACCCGCCCCGACGGCTCGCGCACGCTGCGCGCGGACCCGATGGCGCGGCGCGCCGAGGTGCCGCCCGCGAACGCGTCGATCGTGGAGACGTCGCACCACGTGTGGCGTGACGCGGACTGGATGGCACGGCGGGGCGCGCGCCCCGTCCACGAGGCTCCGTTCTCGGTCTACGAGGTCCACCTCCCCTCCTGGCGCCCGGGGCTCACCTACCGGCAACTGGCCGAGCAACTGCCCGCCTACGTCAAGGATCTCGGCTTCACGCACGTGGAGCTGATGCCGGTGGCCGAGCACCCCTTCGGGGGCTCGTGGGGCTACCAGGTGACGGGCTTCTACGCGCCCACGGCCCGCCTGGGCACCCCCGACGACTTCAAGCACCTCATCGACTCCCTCCACCGGGCCGGCATCGGCGTGCTCATGGACTGGGTGCCGGCGCACTTCCCGAGGGACGACTGGGCGCTGGCGGAGTTCGACGGCCGGCCGCTGTACGAGCACCAGGACCCGGTCCGGGCCGCCCACCCGGACTGGGGGACGCTGGAGTTCGACTACGGCCGCAAGGAGGTGCGCAACTTCCTGGTGGCGAACGCGGTCTACTGGTGCGAGGAGTTCCACATCGACGGGCTGCGCGTGGACGCCGTCGCGTCCATGCTCTACCTGGACTACTCGCGGGAGCCGGGCCAGTGGACGCCGAACGAGCACGGCGGCCGGGAGAACCTCGACGCGGTGGCGTTCCTCCAGGAGATGAACGCGACGGTGTACCGCCGCTGCCCGGGCGTGGTGACGGTCGCCGAGGAGTCCACCGCCTGGGACGGCGTCACGCGCGCCACCCACCACACGGGCCCCGGGGGCTTCGGCGGGCTGGGCTTCGGCCTGAAGTGGAACATGGGGTGGATGCACGACTCGCTGGAGTACATGACGAAGGAGCCGGTGCACCGCAGGTACCACCACGGTGACATGACCTTCGCGATGGTCTACGCGTACAGCGAGAACTACGTCCTGCCGATCTCGCACGACGAGGTGGTGCACGGCAAGCGGTCGCTGGTCTCCAAGATGCCGGGCGACTGGTGGCAGCAGCGCGCCAACCACCGGGCGTTCCTCGGCTTCATGTGGGCCCACCCGGGCAAGCAACTCCTCTTCATGGGCCAGGAGTTCGCACAGGGCGCGGAGTGGTCCGAGGCCCACGGCCCCGACTGGTGGCTGCTGGACCCCTCGTACTCCGCCGAGGCCGACCACCGTGGCGTACGGAACCTCGTCCGCGACCTCAACGCCCACTACCGGGCGACTCCGGCGCTGTGGCAGCGGGACACCGTGCCGGAGGGCTTCGAGTGGATCGTGGGCGACGCGGCGGACGACAACGTCCTGGCGTTCGTCCGCTACGACGCGCAGGGCTCGCCGCTGCTGGCGGTCTGCAACTTCTCCCCGGTCGTCCGGCACGGCTACCGGCTGGGCGTCCCGCCCGGCGAGCCGGTGTGGCACGAGGTCCTCAACACCGACGCCGCCGGCTACGGCGGCGGCGGCGTCGGCAACCCCGACCCGCTGAAGGCGGAACCGACGGCGTGGCACGGGCGGCGCGTGAGCGTGGTGGCGGTGCTGCCGCCGCTGGCGACGGTGTGGCTGCGGCCGGGGTAGGGCTCAGGCCGAGGGGTCCGGAGCGGGATCCGACGCGAGGCCGGGCGCGAGGTCGGGCGCGGGGTCGGGCGTGGCGTCGGGCGCGGTGTAGAGGACCTCGCGGGCCTGTTCCGCCGCGCGGATGATGCTCTCGCCGACGAAGTCGACGAAGCGGGCGATGTTCTCGAGCCGGACGGCGGCCGGGGTGTCGGGACCGAGGATGCCGACGCCCTGCCGCGCGGTCTCGGCGAGCTGGGCGTTGGCCTTGGCGCTGGCGATCATCGCCTGATACCAGAGCTCGTTGTCGACGATGTAGCGCTCGCGGCGGCGTTCGTCACGCTCCCGGCGGATGAGGTCCCGGCTCTCCAGGAACGTGATCGCCTTGGAGACGGACGCCGGGCTGACCTGGAGGCGCTGGACGAGTTCGGACGCGGTGAGGCTGCCCGCGTCGGTGGTGTAGAGGCAGGTCAGCACCCGGGCCATCATCTTGGGCAGGCCCGACTGCATGAGGAGCGTGGTGAACGCCTCCTCGTACTCGCGCACCGCCCCGGCGTCGCGCCCGTACTCCCGCGAGGGCGCCCGCTCCCCCCGGGGCGCGGGCTGCCTGCGCCGGTGGGCGCGGCGTTCGGTGGCGCGGTGGGCCAGGTCGGCGCGGTAGTCGGTGGGGCCGCCGTTGCGCATCACCTCGCGCGTGACCGTCGAGGTGGGCCGGTCGAGACGCCGGGCGATCTCCGCGTAGGCGAGCCCGTCGGCCAGCCCGAGCGCGATCTGCTGGCGTTCCTGCTGAGTGAGTCTGCCTCCCGGCACCACGGTCTCCTTCGTGCGTCCTTGAGGGGTCCAGCGTAGCGTTCGATCCATTCCCATTGCAACGCTTGACGAGGATGACGTTGCATTGAATTCATCGCCGTTGCAACGATTTCCACCGCCTGACCTGCACTAATGACCACAGGGCGCAACGCGCTCATTGCCGCACCCACAAACGCAACGTAGCTTTTCCCGCATCGGAAACAACGACCGAACGCAGGAGAACACGATGCGAAAGTTCGACACCCCCGCCCCCGTCTCGGCCGTCCTCGACGTCCCCGCCGGCCACATCCGGTTCATCGCCGCCGACCGGGCCGACACCACGGTCGAGGTCCTGCCCCTGGACGCCTCGAAGGGCCGCGACGTGAAGGCGGCGGAGGAGACCCGGGTCGCGTACGACGACGGCGTCCTGCGGATCGAGGCCCCGGAGGCGAGGAACCGGGTCCTCGGCAACTCCGGCTCCATCGAGGTCACCGTCCAGGTGCCCGCCGGCTCCCGCGTCGAGGCGAAGGCGGCCAGCGCCGAGTTCCGGGGCGTCGGACGGCTCGGCGACGTCGCCTTCGAGAGCGCGCACGGCTCGGTCAAGCTCGACGAGACGGCGAGCGCCCACCTCGCCCTCCTCGCGGGCGACGTCTCGGTCGGCCGCCTGGGCGGCCCCGCGGAGATCACCACCCAGAAGGGCGACCTCCGCGTCGCCGAGGCCGTGCGCGGCGCGGTCACGCTGCGCACCGAGCACGGCCGGATCTCGGTCGGCGCCGCCCGGGGCGTCTCCGCCTCCCTGGACGCCGGCACCGGCTACGGCCGGATCCACAACACGCTCAAGAACGCCGAAGGCGCCGCCGCCGGCCTGACCATCCACGCGACCACTGCCTACGGCGACATCACCGCCCGCAGCCTCTGATCGACAAGGAGCACGTTTCATGACCGACAGGCCCGAACTACGGAAAGCCTTACAGGAGTTCGTCGATGCCGGCTTCGCCGGGATCCAGATGCGCGTGCACGACGAGCGGGGCGAGTGGGTCGGCAGCGCCGGGGTGCGCGAGCTGGGCGGAAGCGCCGAACCACCGACGGACGGGCGGTTCTGGACGGGCAGCTCCACCAAGACGTTCACGGCGACGCTGGTGCTGCGCCTGGTGGCCGACGGCAGGCTCGGGCTCGACGCCCCGGTGGCCGACCACCTGACCGGACTCGGACTGGACCGGCGGATCACCGCGCGGATGCTGCTGCAGCACACCAGCGGGTTGTTCAACTACACCGGCGAGTACTACGCCGACGGGACGTTCGCGCCGGGAATACCCGCCACGGGCAAGGAGTGGGTGGAGAACCGGTTCCACACCTACCGGCCGGAGGAACTGATACGGCTGGCGCTGTCCAAACCGGCACGGTTCGAGCCGGGGACGGACTGGAACTACTCCAACACCAACTACACCCTCGCCCAGTTGCTGATCGAGCAGGTCACCGGCCGCCCTTACGCCGAGGAGATGCGGCGACGGATCCTCCGGCCGCTCGGCCTGCACGACACCGTGGTGCCGGGCGCCTCACCGGACCTCCCCGGGCCGCACGCCCACGGCTACTACCGCTACCAGGACGGCGGTGAGTGGAAGGTCGCCGACGTGACCCGTCAGAACCTCTCCCTGCTGCCCGCCGCCGGCAACATGGTCTCGACCACGGCGGACCTCCACACGTTCTTCTCCGCGCTGATGAGCGGCAAGCTCCTGCCGGCCCCGCTCCTGGCCGAGATGCGCACGCCGCACCCCAAGAGCGGCGACTTCCACTACGGCCTCGGCCTGTTCGTCCAGGACCTGGGCCCGGACGGCGGCACCGTCTACCACCACAACGGCAGCCCGCCCGGCGGCTACGGGTCGCTCATGTACAGCACGCCCGACGGCGGCAGGACGCTCACCGCGTCGGTGACGACCGGGGACGCCGCGATCGACCCGGCACGGGAGTTCCCGAAGGCGCTGGACCGGCTCGTCAGGGCGGTGTTCTAGCCAGCTCCCGCCGCATACCAGCGAAATCCTCCAGATCGAACACCGTTTACAAGGAGATTCACGATGGGAAAAGGCACTGACGGCTTCTCCGAATCAGGGCTGCGCAGGCTGCGCGAGGTCCTGGCACGGCATGTGGAGTCCGGGAGGATACCCGGGCTCGTCGCCCTGGTCAGCCGGGGCGAGGAGACCCACGTCGAAGCGATCGGCACGATGCGCCACGAGGGCGGCGCGCCGATGCGCCGGGACACCATCTTCCGGATGGCCTCGACGACCAAGCCCGTCGCCGTCGCCGCGACGATGATCCTGCTGGACGAGTGCCGGCTGCGGCTGGACGACCCGGTGGACCCGTGGCTGCCCGAACTCGCCGACCGGCAGGTGCTGAAGCGGGCCGACGGCCCGCTGGACGACACCGTGCCAGCGCGGCGCCCGATCACCGTGCGGGACCTGCTCACCTCCACGTTCGGGCTCGGCCTGGAGACGACGGCGATGGGCTCGCCGATGATGAGGGAGCTCTTCGCGCGGAAGGTCTACGGCGAGAACGGATGGCTGTTGCCGGCGGTGGAGCCGGACGAGTGGATGCGCCGCCTGGGCACGCTCCCGCTGATGTACCAGCCCGGAGAGCGGTGGCAGTACAACATCGGCGACGACGTGCTCGGGGTGCTCGTCGCAAGGGTCACGGGCCAGTCCTTCGAGGCGTTCCTGCGCGAGCGCGTCTTCGCTCCGCTGGGCATGAAGGACACCGGCTTCCACGTGCCCGCGGACAAGATCGACCGGCTGCCGCCCCTGTACTCCCCCGATCCGCAGACCGGGGAGTTCCACGTGGGGGACGAGGCGGCCGGGGGCCACCACAGCCGGCCCCCGGCGTTCCAGTCCGGCGGCGGCGGACTCGACTCCACCGTCGACGACTACCACGCGTACTTCCGGATGCTGCTCAACGGCGGGACGCACGGCACCGAACGGATCCTGTCCCGGCCCGCGGTCGAGCTGATGACCGGCAACCGCCTCCCGCCCGAGCAGCTCGCCACGCGGGAAGCCCTGGCCCGCAACCTCGTCCATATGTCATACGGCCAGGGGCAGCAGGGCGGCTGGGGCTTCGGCATGACGGTCCGCACCTACCGCGGCGACTACGCGCCCGTCGGCCAGTTCGGCTGGGACGGCGGATCGGGCACGACGACGTATGCCGACCCGCACAACGGGCTCGTCGGCATCCTCCTCACCCAGACCGGGATGTCCACGCCGGACTCGGCACGGGCCATCCACGACTTCTGGACGACGCTCTATCAGGCGATCGACGACTGACCTGCCGCCCCGGCCTTCACGGCGGCCAGGAGCGCCCGCAGGCCGGGCGGGGTGGTCGCGACGACGGTCGCGGGGGCGTCGCTCTCACGGAGGGCGACGCGGTCGCCGCGCCTGCGGAGTTCGACGCAGTCGTCGCGATCGCCCGAGAACGACGACTTCCGCCACTCGATGAGCGCTGCGACGCTCCGGCCACGGGTCTGTAGGACCGTCGTCGGAGCATCGCTCTCGCGGATGGCGACACCTCGCCGCGTTCGTGCCAATTCCAGACAGTCGCTGGATTCGGTGGAGAACGAGGACTTCTGCCACTCGATCAGCGCCGCGACGCTCCGGCCACGGGCCTGTAAGACCGTCGCCGGGGCGTCGCTCTCGCGTATGGCTATGCCGTTGCCACAGCGGGCCAGCTCGACGCAGTCGCCCTGAGTGTCTGTCGAAAACGATGACTTCTGCCACATGATTCGCATGGTCTGTACGCCTCTACACTTGCGCTGCCATCTTGCGGATGAAATCGCGGGTTTCTTCCGGGCCGAGCGCCAACGCCTCGACGCGGTCGAGAACGGACCGGTAGTTGGCGAGCCGCGACTCCCCGTCCAGGAAAGCCGACCCGGTCGGCGTGTCAATGTGCACGGTATCGAGTTGCCGCACCACGCTCGATACGTAGAGCGGCGCAGTGCCAGCGCTGGGAAAGCCGCCGACGGAGAACGGAATCGCCTTGATCGTGATGTTGTCGCGCTCTGATTCCTTCAATAGGTGGTCGAGTTGCGCACGCAGTACGGCTCGGCTTCCGAACCGGAGACGAAGTGCCGCTTCATGGATCAGGTACGTACACGTCGGTGGTTGCGCACGATCGAGAACATCACGCCGTCGCATCCGATGCGAGAGCCTGCGCCGAAAGATCTGCGGGCTGAGGGGTGGGACCGCCTGATCGAAAACCGCCCTGGCGTATTCCTCGGTTTGCAAGAGGCCAGGCATGTGCATGATCTGCAGCGCCCGGAACGCCTTGGCGTGGTGCTCCAGCTCGGCAAGGTCCAGCGCTGTGGCAGGTAGCGCGTCGCGGTACTCCTCCCACCACCCCTTGCCGCGCTCCTCGGTCATGGCAACCAGCGCGTCGACATAGGCCGCGTCCGGGCAGCCGTAGTGCGAGGCCCATGCCCGGACCCGCTCGCCGCTCACGCCGTGGCGGCCGGATTCGGCGTTGCTGATGTTGGTGCGGTCGGTACCCAGCAGGGCGGAAGCCTGCACAAGCGACAGGCCCGCTTGCTCACGCATCCTGCGGAGTTCCGTACCCAGCCGCCGCTGACGGGCGGTTGGGGCCTTTCTCGGTGGCATCCGTTCCCCTCCTGTCGGGACTCAGTGTGGCCCGTGTCCGGACGGGGGTCCACTCGTTCCACTCATTGGACGGAACGAGTCACACGCGTTGTACCTCATGCCCTACCGTCGAAGGCACAAAGCCACCTGCCCTACGGGCAGTTGGCGGCTCCCGCCTGGAGGTAAACCATGGCCACCGCATCACTCCTCGCCCCCCGAACGGGGTACGACCCCCACCCCGGCGAGCGGTACGAATTCACCGCTCCGGCCACCGCCACAACCGCCCGCGTCGCGCGCGAGTTCGTGACCGCGGTACTCGTCGCGGCGAATCGGAATCCGCTGATCGAGAACGCGCGGATCTGCGTGTCCGACACCGTCGCGAACGTCGTGCAGCACGCCCGCGTGGCCGTGCTGTCCGTCGAGGTGACGGTGTACGGCGACCGGGTCGTCGTCGCCGTACGCGACGACGACCCGGTCCGGCGGCCGTACCGCCGGCAGGGCCAGGCCGCCGCGGGCGACGAGCGCGGCAGGGGCCTGGCGCTCGTGCGCGACCTCGCGTCCGCCTCCGGCGTGACGCTGGTGTGGGACGAGCTCGACGTGGTCGGCAAGCAGGTCTGGTTCGAACTCCGCGAGAGCGACTACGCGTGAGCGAAGAAAAAGTCGACGCCGACGCGGCGGGAGGAGGGTGGGGGGTGGGGTCTGCCCCGGGCGGGGCCGGGGCCCTCCTCCCGCCGCGACGGCGGGGAACCCCCACGGCGCGGCCCGGCGGTGCCGTTCCGGGCCCGGGGGCCGCCGGTGGGGAGTGGCGGCCACGCCGTGGGGGTGGTCTGGGTCAGGCGGCCGCGACGGCCCCCTGCACTGAGGGCGCCACGCCGTGTCCGGCGTCGGCCGCCAGGGACGTCTCCTCGAAGGGGAGCCTCCCCGCGAGCACCTCGCGGGCGCGGGCGGTGTCGATCTCCTTCGTCCACGTGCCGATGAGGACGGTCGCCACCGCGTTGCCCGCGAAGTTGGTCATGGCGCGGGCCTCGCTCATGAAGCGGTCGATGCCGACGATCAGGCCGACACCGTCCACGAGCTCCGGGCGGTGGGACTGGAGGCCGCCCGCGAGGGTGGCGAGGCCGGCGCCCGTCACGCCCGCCGCGCCCTTCGAGGCGACGATCATGAAGAGCAGCAGGGAGACCTGCTGGCTCAGAGACAGCGGATTCCCCATCGCCTCGGCCACGAAGAGCGAGGACATCGTGAGGTAGATGGCCGTCCCGTCCAGGTTGAAGGAGTACCCCGTCGGCACCGTGATGCCGACCACCGGCTTGCTGACGCCGAGGTGCTCCATCTTCGCGATCAGGCGCGGAAGCGCCGACTCCGACGAGGACGTCGACAGGATCAGCAGGAACTCCCGCCCCAGGTACTTCAGCAGGGCGAAGACGTTCACCCCCGCCACCAGCCGCAGCAGGCTCCCGAGCACCACGACGACGAAGATCAGGCACGTCACGTAGAAGCCGAGCATGATGACGGCCAGGGACTTCAGCGCGTCCATGCCCGTCGCCCCGACCAGCGCGGCGATCGCGCCGAACGCGCCCACCGGCGCCGCCCACATGATCATGGCGAGGATCCGGAACACCAGCTTCTGAATGTGCCCGATCCCCCGCAGCACCGGCTCGCCCACCGGGCCCATCGCCTGCAGCGCGAAGCCCGTCAGCAGGGCCACGAGAAGCGTCTGGAGCACCTGGCCGCCCGTGAAGGCGGACACGATCGTGGTCGGGATGATGCCGAGCACGAAGTCCGACGTCGACTCGTGGGCGCCCTTGGCCTGGGCCTCGCCCGCGTGCCGCAGTGCGTCCGTGAGGTGGAGTCCGCTGCCCGGCTCCAGGAGGTTGCCGACGACCAGGCCGATGGCCAGGGCCACCGTGGACATCAGCAGGAAGTACCCCAGCGCCAGTCCACCCACCGCGCCGACCTTGGCGGCCTTCCGCACGGACCCGATGCCGAGCACGATCGTGCAGAAGACGACCGGCGCGATCATCATCTTGATGAGGTTGACGAAGCCCGTGCCCAGCGGCTTGAGCTCCACCGCCACACCCGGCGCGGCGAAACCGACCACCACGCCGACGAGGACCGCGCCGATCACCGCGAGGTACAGATAGTGCGACCGGTCCCGATGGGCGGGCGATGGTGGTGGGGGTGACTGCGCTGTCGTGGTGCTCACGGTGGGCTCCTCAAAGGGTGATCGTGGGGTTCTCCCGAGGAAAGTGGGGTCCCGGAGACTATGCACGGCCCTGTGACGGTGGTCACCCTTATGTGCATTACGTTCACGAACCGGCCAACAGGCACACTGTCGGCCATGCGCACACCTCGCATCCGCCTCCCCCACAGCCTGGCCGGCCGGCTCTTCGCGACCCAGATCGCGCTGGTCGCCGCCGTGGTGGCCGGGTGCGCGGTCTTCGCGTACCTGGCCGACCGCGACCAGGCCGAGGAGTCCGCCCGCCGCCAGGTGACCGCGGCCGCGGCCGCCGTCGCCGCCTCCCCCGCCGTACAGACGGCCGTACGGGAGCGGGACCCGGCCGTCCACCTCCAGCCGTACGCCGAGCAGGTCCGCCGGGACACGGGCGTCGACTTCGTGACGATCATGAGCCCCGACGGCGTCCGCTGGACCCACCCCGACCCGCTCCGCATCGGCGAGCGCTACCTCGGCCACACCGAGCCCGCCCTCGAAGGCCATACGTTCTCGGAGACGTACACGGGCACCCTCGGCCCGTCCGTGCGGACCGTCGCGCCCGTGCGGGACGAGGACGGCCGGGTGGCCGGGCTCGTCAGCGCGGGTATCACCGTCGACGCGATCAGCGCCCAGGTACGCGACCAGGTCCTGGTGTTCCTCGCGGTGGCCCTGACCGTGCTGGCGTTCGGCGGCGCCGGGACCTACCTGCTGATCGCCCGGCTGCGCCGGGACACCCACGGCATGAACGCCGCCGAGCTCGCCCGGATGCGCGACTACCACGAGGCCGCGCTGCGCGCGGTCCGCGAGGGGCTGCTGATGCTCGACGGACGGCACCGGGTGGCCCTCGTCAACGACGGCGGCCGGGAACTCCTCGGCCTGCACGGGGACGTCATCGGCCTGCCCGTCACCGAGCTGGGGCTGCCGCCGTCGTTGACGGAGGCCCTGCTCGCCCCCGGGCCGCGCGTGGACGAGGTGCACCTGACCGACGAACGGGTCGTCGTCCTCAACACCTCGCCGGTGGCCGGCGGGGAACGGCACGGCACGGTCGTCACCCTGCGCGACCACACCGAACTCCAGGCGCTCTCCGGCGAGCTGGACTCCGTGCGCGGCTTCGCCGAGGCGCTGCGCTCGCAGGCGCACGAGGCGGCGAACCGGCTGCACGCCGTCGTCTCGCTCATCGAACTGGGCCGCGCGGACGAGGCCGTGGAGTTCGCCACCGCGGAACTGGAGCTCGCCCAGGCCCTGACCGACCGGGTCGTCGCCGCCGTCGCCGAGCCCGTGCTCGCCGCGCTGCTGCTGGGCAAGGCCGCCCAGGCCAACGAGCACGGCGTCGAGCTCGTCCTCACCGACGACAGCCACGTGGACGACGGGCTGCTGCCGCCCGATCTGTCCGCCCGCGACCTGGTGACGATGCTGGGCAACCTGATCGACAACGCGGTGGACGCCTCGTGCGCGAGCGGCGCCCGGCCGCCCCGGGTCACCGTCACGGTCCGGGCGGACGGCGCCGAACTCCTCCTGCGCGTCGCCGACACGGGCCCGGGCGTACCGCCGGAGGCGGCCGACGAGATCTTCCGCCGCGGCTGGTCGACGAAGACGACGCCGCCCGGGGGCGAAACCCCTGGGGGCCGTGGTCTCGGTCTCGCCCTCGTCCGCCAGGCCGCCCGCCGCAACGCCGGCACCGTCGCGCTGGCCGACGCCCCCGACGGCGGGGCCGAGTTCACCGTCCGGCTGCCGCTTCAGCACGTCCGCACCACCGAAGGAGTCCCCGTATGACCACCGTGAGACCGACGGGTCCGGACGTTCCCACGAACGCCCCGCAGGGGATCCGTGTGCTGATCGTCGAGGACGACCCCGTCGCCGCCGACGCGCACGCGCTGTACGTGGGCCGGGCGCCGGGGTTCACGGTCGCGGGGGTGACCCACTCGCGCGGGGACGCCTCGCAGTTCCTCAAGCGCACGCCGGTCGACCTGCTGCTGCTCGACATGTACCTCCCCGACGGCCACGGCCTCCAGCTCCTGCGGTCGCTGCGCGCCGCCGGGCACACGGCGGACGTCATCGCGGTGACGTCCGCGCGCGACCTCGCGGTCGTCCGGGAGGGCGTCTCGCTGGGCGTCGTCCAGTACGTGCTCAAGCCCTTCACCTTCGCCACCCTGCGCGACCGCCTCACCCGGTACGCGGAGTTCCGCGCCGCCGCGGGCGAGGCGAGCGGCCAGGAGGAGGTGGACCGCGCCCTCGCCGCCCTGCGCGCCCCGCAGCCCGCAGCGCTGCCGAAGGGGCTGGCCGGGGACACCCTCCAGGCGGTCATCGACAACGTCCGGGCGGCCGGTCCGGCGGGGGTCTCCTCCGGCGAGACCGCCACCGCCGTGGGTGTCTCGCGGATCACGGCCCGGCGCTATCTGGAGCACCTCGTGGACACCGGCCGTGCCGTCCGCGCCCCGCAGTACGGGCAGATCGGCCGACCCGAACTGCGCTACCGCTGGCTGGCGTCCACGCCACGCTGAAAGGGTTCCGCAGGGCGGCCCGGGGAACGCAGTACTCGACAGGTGCCGTAGGTGCAGGAGGTCGAGCCGTGCGCCCCACCACCCCCGTACGCCTCATCGCCCTCACCGCTCTCGCCGCCACCTCCGTGGTGGCGTGCGGGAGCGGTTCCGGCGACGACGACCCGGACACGGTCAAGGTCGCCTACCAGCGCAGCACGGACAACAAGGTCCGGATCATGGATACCTACCTCGCCATGGTCAAGAGGCGGTTCGAGCAGGAGAACCCCGGGAAGAAGCTGCGGCTCCTGCCCATCCAGGCCTCGCTGGAGGACTACTACGCCAAGATCCAGCAGATGATGCGGTCCGCGAAGACCGCCCCGGACGTCGTCCGCGAGGACACCTTCCTCATCAACTCCGACATCACCAGCGGCTATCTGAGACCCCTGGACGACAGGCTGGCCGGCTGGAAGGACTGGGACCGCTTCGTGCCGGCCGCGAAGGCGTCCGCGCGGGGCGTGGACGGGAAGACGTACGGGGTGCCGGACGGCACCGACACCCGCGCCCTGTGGTTCAACAAGGAGATCTTCGCCAAGGCCGGGCTCCCCACCGACTGGCGGCCCCGGACCTGGAACGACGTCCTCGACGCCGCCCGCGCCGTCAAGCGCGCCGTCCCCGGCGTCGTCCCCCTCAACGTCTACACCGGCAAGGGCGCCGGCGAGGCCGCGACGATGCAGGGCTTCGAGATGCTGCTGTACGGCACGGGCCCGGACCCGCTGTACGTACCGGCGAGCAGGAAATGGGTCGTGGGGAGCAAGGGTTTCCGCGATTCCCTGGAATTCGTCCGCACCGTCTACGCCGAGAAGCTCGGCCCGGATCCGTCCGACGCGCTCGACCCCAACATCTCCACCCACGTCGCCACCGACTGGCTCCCCGCCGGCAAGCTCGCCATCGACCTCGACGGGAACTGGCTCGGCAAGTACTGGATCGACTCCGGCGCGAAGCCATGGCCCCGCTGGACGACGGTCATGGGCCGTACCGCCTTCCCCACCCAGGACGGCCGCGACCCGGGCCGGGTGAGCCTCTCCGGCGGCTGGACGTGGTCGATCGGCGCCAAGTCGGCGAAGGCGGACCTGGCCTGGCGGGCCATCGCGTTCCTGCAGACGCCGGACAACGCGACGGAGTGGACCGTGCGCGACGGCCAGATCGCCGTCCGGGACGACGTGGCCGCCTCCACGAAGTACCGTTCGTCCATGCCGGGCATCGGCTTCTTCACCGACCTGGTCAAGGACACCCACTGGCGGCCCGCGCTGCCCGTCTACCCCCGGGTGTCGAACGCCATTCAGGAGGCCATGGAGTCCGTCACGACGGGCGACGCCGACGCGGCGAAGGCGGCGCGGACCTACGACGAACGGCTGCGGTCGATCGTGGGCGGGCCGGGTGTGACGACGCGATGACGTCCTCCAGGTCCGCCTCCTCCGCCCGCCGGGCAGCGCGCTGGCTCCCCCTCGCCCCGGCCACCACCCTCCTGATCCTCTTCCTGGCGGGCCCGGTCGCGTACTGCGTGTGGCTCGCCTTCACCGACACCCAGCTGACCGGCCAGGCCACCGCGTCCTTCGTCGGACCGGCCAACTTCCGCCGGGCGTTCGGGGATCCGGACTTCCGTAACGCGGTGGTGCTGACACTGGTCTTCACCGTGGTCTCCTCCCTTCTCGGGCAGAACTCGCTGGGATTCGCGCTGGCCGCTCTGATGCGGCATGCGTCGAAGGCCGTCCGGACGGCGACGGGCACGGTCGTGGTCGCGGCCTGGGTCGTGCCGGAGATCGTCGCGGGGTTCCTGCTGTACACGTTCTTCAACCGGCGCGGCACGCTCAACGCGGTGCTGGAGATGCTCCATCTCCCGCAGCAGAACTGGCTGTTCACACTGCCGATCCTGGCGGTGTCGTTCGCGAACGTCTGGCGTGGCACGGCGTTCTCGATGCTGGTCTACTCGGCGGCGCTGGCGGAGATCCCGCAGGACGTGACGGAGGCGGCGGAGGTCGACGGCGCGCGCGGCCTCCGCCGCCTCTGGCACATCACCCTGCCGCTGCTGCGGCGCTCGATCGGCACGAACCTCATGCTCAACACCTTGCAGACGCTGTCCGTGTTCGGCCTGATCTGGGCCATGACGCGCGGCGGCCCGGGGAACCGCAGCCAGACGCTGCCGGTGTTCATGTACGACCAGGCGTTCCTGAAGTCGCTGATCGGCTACGGCACGGCGGTGGCGCTGTTGCTGCTGGTGGTGGGGGCGCTGTTCGCGGCGGTGTACGTGCGGCTGCTGAGGGAGGACGTCTAGACACCTGGACTACGCCTAGGGGCCGTCGTAGTAGCGCTCGTCGGCGACGAGGACGGAGGTGAAGCACACGGGGAGGCCGTCGCGCTCGCGCGGGACCTCCTGCGAGGTCATCCGCGTGAACCCCAGGGTCACGCCGGGGATGCTGGTGTACTCCTCGTCCGGGTCCTCGACCGTCCAGCCCCGGGCGGCCGCGCGGCGCAGGACGTCCCGGGCCGGGACGGTGAAGACGTCGTCGCCGTCGAGGAGGACGCGCGTGCTCGAGGTCCTGCCCTCCCCCGGCCACCACAGCTCGACGGCGGTGACGCGGTCCCGCTTCTCCAGCAGCACCTGGAAGCCGATGCCGTCCAGGCTCGTGGAGATGAGCCCCTCGCGGGCGGTCCGCGGCGCCCCGAAGGTCTGGGTGACGGCGGCGAGGGCCTCGGCGTAGGTCATGCCGAGCCGCACGGGCGCGACGCCGTGCGGCGGGTCGAGTACGAGATCCATGAGGGGGAAGAATACTGTCCTGACCTGTCCTGACCTGGCCTGACCGGCGCGGACGTCATGCCGCGGGGCTAGGCCGCCACCTGGATCGGCGGGTTCGGCTTGATGACGGCGTAGGGCGCCCCGAAGGGGTCCGCGAGCCAGGCCATGCGGCCGATGTCGGGGACGTCGGAGGCGGGCATCAGCACCGACCCGCCGGCGCCCTGGGTGTTGGTGACGACCTCGTCGACGTCGGTCACCGAGAAGTACGGGATCCAGCGGGGGACCTCCGACTCGTCCCGCAGGGGGACGACGCCGCCGAAGGAGGCGTCCTGCTGGTCGCCCTCCGCCGTGGAGAGGACCGTGTACGTCATGCCGGGGACCTTGATGTCCTCGGAGCGCCAGCCGAAGACGCCCCGGTAGAAGGCCTTGGCGGCGGTGGGGTCGCCGGTGTGGAGCTCGGCCCAGCACAGGGCGCCCTCGTCGGACGCCTTCTCCAGGCCGGCGACGGCCGCGGGCTGCCAGACGGCGAACTCCGCGCCGCCCGGGTCGGTGAAACAGCCCATCCGCCCGGCCTCCATCACGTCGAACGGCGCCACGCGGACCGTGCCGCCGCCCTGCTCGACGGCCTTGGCCGTGGCCTCGGCGTCGGGCGTCCGGAAGTAGACCGTCCACGCGGAGCTCGCGCCCTCGTCGGTGAGGGGGCCGAGGGCGGCGACGGTGCTGCCGCCGAGCTTGAAGAAGCCGTATCCCCCGGCCTCGGGGCCGGCCGACTCATAGGACCAGTCGAAGACGCGGCCGTAGTAGGCGGCGGCCGCGTCGGTATCGGGGCTGCCGAGGTCGAGCCAGTTGGGGGCGCCGGTGACAAAGTTCGTGGTGAGCATGGTGGCGTGCTCCTTCGGGACTTCCTTCGGGTTTCCCCGGCCGGATTTCAGTCTCGCACCGGCCACTGACACGCGCCCGGGGAGTGGCGGGGCCGCGCCCCACCCGGACGTCACCCGAACGGAGCAGCCCTCCGATGGCCGGGCGGCGCGGCGCGGGAGAGGATGGAGGTGCCGGGCGCACCGGCCGGTCGTGCCCGGAGCGACGAAGGGAGTTTCGGTCATGGCCCGTACCACCGGCGGACGACCGCTCACCTGCCGCGACATCATGCACGAGGGTGTGCGGTGCATCGGAGCGCACGAGTCCCTCTTCGAGGCCGCGAAGCTGATGCGCGAGCTGAACGTGGGCTCGCTGCCGATCTGCGGCGACGACAACCGGCTCAAGGGCCTGGTCACCGACCGCGACATCGTCGTGGAGTGCGTGGCCACCGGGCGCGACCCGGCGTCCGTGGAGGCCGGCGCCCTGGGCGGCGCGCTGCACTGGATCGACGCGGACGCGAACGCGGCGGAGGCGCTGGAGGCCATGGAGATCCACCGGATCAAACGGCTCCCGGTGATCGACGTGGCGGACGGCCACCGCCTGATCGGCATGATCAGCGAGTCGGAGCTCGCCAAGAACCTCACGGACGAGCAGATCGCGGAGTTCGCTGGACGGGTCTTCGCGGCCCCCTGACGACTGGAGGCTGGTCATCATGACCAGAGCCAAGGACATCATGCACGAGGGCGCCCAGTGGATCACGCGTGACGAAACGCTGACCCGGGCCGCCCAGGTGATGCAGATGCTCGACGTGGGCGCCCTGCCCGTCAGCGACGACAACGGGCGGATGTGCGGCATCATCACCGACCGGGACATCGTGGTGAAGTGCCTCGCCCAGGGAGGAAACCCGGACAGGGCCACGGCGGGCGACCTCTGCGAGGGGACACCACGGTGGATCGACGCGAACGCGGATGTGGAGGACGTGCTGCACGAGATGGAGAGCCACAAGATCCGCCGCCTGCCGGTCATCGAGAACAAGCGGCTGGTCGGCATGATCAGCGAGGCGGACGTGGCCCGGCACCTGCCGGACAGCCAGGTCGCCGAGTTCGCGGGGATGATCTACTCGACGGCGAAGTGACCGGCGCGGCGCGCGGGCCGGAGCCGCCGTTCTCGTAGCCCCGGGCCCCGGCGGGCACGCCCTCTGCTGCCCGGCCCGTGCGCGCGCTACGCTCCGAGCGGCTGACGCGCGCGGAGCCGCGCGCGTCGCGCACGGAGGTGCCATGCGCCCGTCCACCCGCCGCTTCCGTCACCGGCTGGCCGCCGACGCGGCGCTGCTCGTGCTGCTGGCGGCCTTCGCCGCCCCGCTCGTCTGGCTGCTGCTGGCTTCCGTCGACGCCGAGGCCGGGCTGCGGGTGCGGATGCCGGCCGGGCCGACGGCGGAGAACTTCTCCGCCGTCCTCACCGACGAGATCACCTTCACGCCCATGCTCAACAGCCTGCTGCTGTGCGGCGGGGCGACCCTGATCACGATCGTGTGCGCCGCGCTCGCCGCGTACCCGCTCTCGCGCCACCGCTCACGCTTCACCAGGCCCTATCTGCTCGGCGTGCTCTTCGCGACGTGCCTGCCGATCACGGCGGTCATGGTGCCGGTGTACGGGCTGTTCGTCCGGATCGACCTCATCGACACGATCCAGGGCACCGCGCTCTTCCTCGCGACCGCGCAACTCCCCTTCGCGATCTGGCTGATGAAGAACTTCATGGACGGCGTGCCGGTCGTCCTCGAAGAAGCGGCGTGGACGGACGGCGCGGGCCGCCTCCAGACGCTCGTGCGCGTCATCCTGCCGCTGATGGGGCCGGGCCTCGCGGTCGTCACCATCTACTGCTTCATCATGATGTGGGGCAACTTCTTCGTCCCCTTCATGCTGCTGCTCACCCCGGACCAGCTGCCCGCGTCCGTCAGCATCTTCACGTTCTTCGGGAACTACGGCCAGGTGGCCTACGGCCAGCTCGCCGCCTTCTCGATCCTCTACTCGACGCCCGTCGTCCTGCTGTACGCCCTCATCGCCCGCCGCCTGGGCGGCGGCTTCGCGCTGGGCGGGGCGGTGAAGGGATGAGGTCGTCCCACCCGTCCCCGGGATGACCCCGTCCGTCTGAAGTACTACGCGTCCGCGCCCCCACGAGACCCGAGACCGACGCCGCATTCCGGTCGTTCGGCTGACGTTTCGCGGGTGGGGCGCGCCAAGAATTGGAGGTGCTGATTCCCCCTTTACCCCACCCCTCCGGAGGAGACCCGTGTCCCACACGGCCGCTTACGCCGTCCCCCGCTCGCCCGCCGGCGGTGCCGTCGCCGCCCGTGCCACCGGGCTGAGCAAGGTCTACGGGCAGGGCGAGACCCGGGTGGCCGCCCTGGACTCGGTGTCCGTGGAGTTCCGGCGTGCCGAGTTCACCGCGATCATGGGGCCGTCCGGTTCCGGGAAGTCGACGCTGATGCACTGCATGGCGGGCCTGGACTCCATCTCCTCGGGCTCCGCCCGGATCGGGGACGTCGAGCTCGGCTCGCTCGGGGACCGGCAGCTCACCCGGCTGCGCCGGGACCGCGTGGGCTTCGTCTTCCAGGCGTTCAACCTGCTGCCCACGCTCTCCGCGCTGGAGAACATCACGCTGCCGCTGGACATCGCGGGCCGCCGGGCCGATCCCGAGTGGCTCCAGCGGATCGTCACCACGCTGGGCCTGTCGGGGCGGCTGGCGCACCGGCCGAGCCAGTTGTCCGGTGGGCAGCAGCAGCGCGTGGCCGTGGCCCGGGCGCTGACCGCCAAGCCCGAGATCGTCTTCGCCGACGAGCCCACCGGCAATCTCGACTCCCGCTCCGGCGCCGAGCTGCTGGGCTTCCTCCGCGAGTCCGTCCAGGCGCTCCGGCAGACGATCGTCATGGTCACCCACGACCCCGTCGCCGCCTCCTACGCGGACCGCGTGGTCTTCCTGGCCGACGGGCGGATCGTCGACGAGATCCACGCGCCCACCGCCGACGCCGTCCTCGACCGAATGAAGGCGTTCGACGCCAAGGGCCGTACCAGCTGATCACCGCCGGATCCGAATCCCAGGACTGAACCCCATGTTCCGTACCGCCCTGCGCAATCTCCTCGCGCACAAGACCCGGCTGATGATGACCGCCCTCGCGGTCCTCCTCGGCACCGCCTTCGTCTCCGGCACCCTCGTCTTCAGCGACTCCGTCGGCGGCGCCTACCGCGACCGGCTGTCCAAGAGCCTCGACGACGTCGCCGTCTCCGTGACGGCGGGCGGTCCCCGCACCGACCCGAAGGAGCAGGCCACCGCCCTCGACGACGCGATGGTGAAGCGGATAGCCGCCCTGCCGGGCGTGGCCTCCGTACGGCCGTCCGTCAACGGCATGCCGATGATCGCCGACCGCCACGGCGACCCCGTCGGCGGCGACTGGGGCAGCGACGGCGCCAACTACGTCCCCGGCAAGGACGGCAAGGACAGCCGCTACCCGCTCGTCAAGGGCCGCGGCCCCGCCGCCGAGGGCGAGATCGCCCTGGACGCGAAGACCGCCGGGAAGGCCGGCGTCACGCTCGGCGGCACCGTGCGGCTGGCCGTCGACGGCCCGGTCATCGAGAAGAAGCTCGTGGGCGTCGTCACGACCGACAATCCCCGTGTGAGCGCGGGCGCCGGCCTGGCGCTCTTCGACACCGCGACCGCGCAGAAACTCTTCGGCAAGCCCGGCGAGTTCACCGAGCTCGTCGTCTCCGCGGCCCCCCGCACCGACCAGACCGCGCTCACCGCCAAGGTCCGCGCCATGCTGCCGAAGACCTTCGAGGCCCGCAGCGGCCAGGAACTCGCCGCCACCCAGGCGAAGATGATCGACGAGCAGACGAGCTCGATCCGCAAGACCCTGCTGATCTTCGCGGGCATCTCCCTCTTCGTCGGCGTCTTCATCATCGCCAACACCTTCACCATGCTGATCGCCCAGCGCACCCGTGAGATCGCGCTGCTGCGCGCCGTGGGCGCCTCCCGCCGCCAGGTGGTGCGTTCGGTGCTGATCGAGGCCGGGCTGCTGGGCCTGATCGCCTCCGCCCTGGGCTTCGTCCTCGGCATCGGCGTCGCCACCGGCCTCCACCCCGTGCTCAACGCGACCGGCGCGAGCCTGCCCGACGGGCCGCTGGTCATCACGCCCTCGGCCGTGCTGTCCGCCCTCGGGGTGGGCGTCGTGGTGACCGTCCTCGCCGCGTGGCTGCCGTCCCGCAAGGCCGCGCGGATCGCCCCCGTCGAGGCGCTCGCCTCCGTCGAGGCGGCACCCGCCGTCCGGAGCCTCGTGCTGCGCAACTCCCTCGGCGCGGCGCTCACCGCCCTGGGCGTGGGAGTCATGCTGTACGTCACGAGGTTCAAGGACAGCGGCGGCATCACTTACGCGATGGCGGGCTCGGCGCTCACCCTCGCCGGCCTGATCGTCCTGGCCCCGCTGCTGTCCCGCCCGCTGGTGCGGCTCTTCGGCCGCCTCGCGATCCGGCTCCACGGCGTCAGCGGCAAGCTCGCCCGGGAGAACGCCCTGCGCAACCCGCGCCGCACCGCCGCCACCGCCTCCGCGCTGATGATCGGCCTCACCCTGATCACCGGCCTGACCGTGGGCGCCGTCTCGGCGGACCGGGGCATGTCCACGATGGGCGCCCCGGACATGACGGCCGACTACAAGGTCAGCTCCACCAGCTACCTCGGCCTCTCCCCCGAGATCGCCAGGACGCTCGCCGGTCAGCCCGGCGTCGCGGCGGCCGTGCCGCTGCGCTCGGTCGGCTTCCAGGCGGACGGGAACCCGGGGATGGTCACGGCCACGGACGTGACGGCCCTCGGCAGGGTGCTCGACGTGAGCGTCGTCGGCGGCTCGCTCGCCGGCGTACGCGGCACGACCGCCGTCGCCGTCTCGGACAAGTTCGCGAAGGAGCACCGCCTGACGGTGGGATCCACGCTGCCGATGGCGTTCTACGACGGCAAGAAGGCCGCCCCGCGCGTCGTGGCCGTCTACAAGGACACCGCCCTCCTGTCCTCCGTCCTCGCCGCCCCCGCCCTCGTCGACCCGCACCAGGAGAAGGTGCGCGACTCCCAGGTGCTGGTCAAGGCCGCCCCGGGCAAGGCGGGGGACCTCGCCGGGAAGATCAAGGAGACGCTCGGCAAGAACCCCTTGATCAAGGTCCAGAGCCAGGACGACCTGCGCCGCCACGACGCCGGGAGCATCGACGACATCCTCTACCTGATGTACGGGCTGCTGGGCATGGCTGTCGTCATCGCCGTCGTCGGCGTCGTCAACACCCTGGCCATGTCGGTCTTCGAGCGGACCCGGGAGATCGGGATGCTGCGCGCGATCGGCCTGGACCGGCGCGAGGTCAAGCGGATGGTCCGGCTGGAGTCCGTGATGATCGCGATGTTCGGCGCGGTGCTGGGCGTCGGGGCCGGGGTGTTCCTCGCCTGGTCGACGGGCCACCTGCTGCGCTCGTCCTTCCCGCAGTACGAGATGGTCGTGCCGTGGGGCCGCATCGCGGTGTTCCTGCTGCTGGCCCTCGCGGTCGGGGTGCTGGCCGCGGTCTGGCCGGCCCGCCGGGCGGCGAAGCTCGACACGCTGGAGGCGATCGGGGCGCAGTAGCGCCGGGCCCATGAACGAGGGCCCCCTTCCGACCTGGTCGGAAGGGGGCCCTCGACGTACAGCGCCCCGAAGGGGCGCGGGGAACTGCGCGACCGGCCACGACGCACCCGCGGATGACCTATCGGACCTCCAGCGGAGCGCTCAGGCTTAGAAGACGGACTCCGCCTCGTCCATGCGGTCCTCCGGGACGCGCTTGAGCTCGGTGACGGCGTCGGCCAGCGGCACCATGTGGATGTCCGTGCCCTTGAGCGCGGTCATCTTGCCGAAGTCGCCCCGGTGGGCGGCCTCGACCGCGTGCCAGCCGAAGCGGGTGGCGAGGACGCGGTCGTACGCGGTCGGCGTGCCGCCGCGCTGGACGTGGCCGAGGATGACCGGGCGGGCCTCCTTGCCGAGGCGGCGCTCCAGCTCGGTGGCGAGCTTGGTGCCGATGCCGGCGAAGCGCTCGTGGCCGAACTGGTCTATGGCGCCCTTGGCGTAGTCCATGGAGCCCTCGGCCGGGTGGGCGCCCTCGGCGACACAGATGACGGCGAACTTCTTGCCCCGGGCGAAGCGTTCCTCGACCATCTTGACGAGGTCGGCCGGGTCGAAGGGGCGCTCGGGCAGGCAGATGCCGTGGGCGCCGCCGGCCATGCCGGACTCCAGGGCGATCCACCCGGCGTGGCGACCCATGACCTCGACGACCATCACCCGCTGGTGGGACTCGGCGGTCGTCTTGAGCCGGTCGATGGCCTCCGTCGCGACGCCGACGGCGGTGTCGAAACCGAAGGTGCGGTCCGTGGAGGAGATGTCGTTGTCGATGGTCTTCGGGACGCCGACGACGGGCAGGCCCGCGTCGGAGAGCATCTTGGACGCGGTGAGCGTGCCCTCGCCGCCGATCGGGATCAGCACGTCGATGCCGAGGTCGCGGGCGAGCTCCTTGGAGCTCTCGCAGGCCTCGCGCAGCCGGGCGCGCTCCAGGCGGGAGGAGCCGAGGATGGTGCCGCCGCGGGCCAGGATGCCGCTGACGGCGTCCAGGTCGAGCTTGCGGTGGCGGCCGTCCAGCAGGCCCTTGAAGCCGTCCTCGAAGCCGATGACCTCGTCGCCGTGGCCGACGAGCGCCCGGTGTACCACCGAGCGGATGACAGCGTTCAGGCCGGGGCAGTCGCCGCCTGCCGTGAGGACTCCGATGCGCATCGTGCTGTTTCTCCTGCTCGCTACTGGTACCTGTGAGCCAGGCCGATTGTTTCATGGGCCGACGGCCCGCGTCGCATTCCGCCATCACCCTCCTGACGAGCGCCTTATCCACGAGCGCAGGTATTGTCAAGAGGTCAAGCCCACCCTAACGGGTTTATTTTCAGTCGAGAACTAGCCGAGTTCTGGCCGAGTACGAGTAGCCGAATACGAGTAGGAGAGCACGCGTGACGCGCAGCGTGTACGTGACCGGGACCGACCGGGGCGACGGGCGCCAGGTCATCGAGCTGGGAGTCATGGAGCTCCTGACCCGCCATGTGGAGAAGGTGGGCGTCTTCCGTCCGCTCTTCCACGGCGACGGCCCCGACCGCCTCGTCGACCTGCTGCGGTCGCGCTACCGGATGGCACAGTCCCCCGACAGCGTCGTCGGCATGACCTACAACGAGGCTGCGGCCCTCCAGGCCGAGCGCGGCACGGACGAGCTGGTCTCCCAGCTCGTCGAGCGCTTCCACGCGGTCGCCCGCGACCACGAGTACGTGCTCGTCCTCGGCACCGACTTCGCGGGCACCACCCTCCCCGACGAGCTGGCCCTCAACGCCCGGCTGGCCAACGAGTTCGCCGCGTCCGTGATCACGGTCGTCGGCGGCCAGGAGCAGTCGGCCGAGTCGGTGCGCGCCGAGGCCCGCAACGCCTTCCGCGCCTACCACTCGCTGGGCTGCGACGTCGTCGCCCTGGTCGTCAACCGGGTCGCCCCGGCCGACCGCGAGGCCGTCGCGGAGCGGCTCTCCGCGAGCCTGCCCGTACCCTGTTACGCCCTGCCCGAGGACAGCGCGCTGTCCGCGCCGACCGTGCGCCAGATCGTCCAGCAGCTGGGCGCCGAGGTGCTGCTCGGCGACGAGTCCGGGCTGGCCCGCGACGCCAAGGACTTCGTCTTCGGCGGCGCCATGCTGCCGGTCTTCCTCCCCGCCCTGACCGAGGGCTGCCTGGTGGTCACCCCCGGCGACCGCGTGGACCTGATCGTCGGCGCGCTGGCCGCGCACAGCGCCGGCGCCCCGGCCATCGCCGGTGTGCTGCTGACCCTGGACGAGCGCCCGGGCCCGGACATCCTCGCCCTGGCCGGCCGGCTGGCCCCGGGCACGCCGGTGGTCTCCGTGCCGGGCGGGTCCTTCCCGACCGCCGCCGAGCTCTTCGCCGTCGAGGGCAAGCTGGAGGCGTCCTCGCCGCGCAAGGCGGAGACGGCCCTCGGCCTCTTCGAGCGCCACGTGGACACCGCCGAGCTGACGAACCGCATCTCCGTGGCCCGCTCCGAGCGCGTCACGCCCATGATGTTCGAGCACGAGCTGATCGAGCGCTCCCGCTCCGCCCGCCGCCGCGTCGTCCTCCCCGAGGGCACCGAGGAGCGGGTGCTGCGCGCCGCCGACGTGCTGCTGCGCCGGGACGTCTGCGACCTGATCCTGCTGGGCGAGGAGGACGCGATCCGCAAGCGCGCCGCCGAGCTGAGCATCGACCTGGCCGACGCCCAGCTGATCGACCCGGCGACCTCGCCGCTGCGCGAGCGCTTCGCCGAGATCTACGCCAAGGTCCGCGCCCACAAGGGCATGACGGTCGAGCTGGCCCACGACGTCGTCGCCGACGTCTCCTACTTCGGCACCCTGATGGTCCAGGAGGGCCTGGCCGACGGCATGGTCTCCGGCGCGGTGCACTCCACCGCCGCCACCATCCGCCCCGCCTTCGAGATCATCAAGACGGCGCCGGGCGCCCAGATCGTCTCCTCGGTCTTCTTCATGTGCCTGGCCGACCGGGTCCTGGTCTACGGCGACTGCGCGGTCAACCCCGACCCGAACGCCGAGCAGCTCGCGGACATCGCCATCCAGTCCGCCGAGACCGCGCAGCAGTTCGGCGTCGAGCCGCGCGTGGCGATGCTGTCGTACTCCACCGGCACCTCCGGCTCCGGCGCGGACGTCGACAAGGTCCGCAAGGCCACCGAGCTCGTCCGGGAGCGCCGCCCCGACCTGCTGGTCGAGGGCCCGATCCAGTACGACGCCGCCGTCGACGCCCGGGTCGCCGCGACCAAGCTGCCCGGCTCCGAGGTCGCGGGCAAGGCCACGGTGCTGGTCTTCCCCGACCTGAACACCGGCAACAACACCTACAAGGCCGTCCAGCGCTCGGCCGGCGCGGTCGCGGTGGGCCCGGTCCTGCAGGGCCTGCGCAAGCCCGTCAACGACCTGTCGCGCGGCGCGCTGGTCCAGGACATCGTGAACACCGTGGCGATCACCGCCATCCAGGCCCAGGGCGAGCAGCGCGGCGAGCGCGTCGAGCCCTGACCCGGCCCGCGGGGCCGGGGCACGCCGCCCCGGCCCCGCGACCCTTGAGCCCCCTCCTCGCACCCGCACCCCCACACGGAAAGCCCCGATGACTTCCAACGCCACCCGAGTACTCGTCCTCAACTCCGGTTCGTCCTCGCTCAAGTACCAGCTGCTCGACATGGCCGACGGCGCCCGGCTGGCCGCCGGCCTGGTCGAGCGCATCGGCGAGGAGACCTCGCGGCTGGCGCACACCCCGCTGGCCTCGGGCGGCGAGAAGCGCGAGCGCACCGGCCCGATCGCCGACCACGACGCCGCGCTCCAGGCCGTCGGGGAGGAGCTGGCCGCCGACGGGCTGGGCCTGGACTCCCCGGAGCTGGCCGCGATCGGCCACCGGGTCGTGCACGGCGGCAGCGAGTTCACCGAGCCGACCCTGATCACGGACGAGGTCGTCGCGGAGATCGAGCGCCTGATCCCGGTGGCGCCGCTGCACAACCCGGCCAACATCACCGGCATCCGCACCGCGCGGCACCTCCGCCCCGACCTGCCGCAGGTCGCGGTGTTCGACACCGCCTTCCACACCACGATGCCGGAGTCGGCCGCGCGCTACGCGATCGACACCGAGACGGCCGACGCGCACATGATCCGCCGCTACGGCTTCCACGGCACCTCGCACGCGTACGTCTCCCGCGAGACCGCCAAGCTGCTGGGCAAGGCCCCGGAAGAGGTCAACGTCATCGTGCTCCACCTGGGCAACGGCGCCTCGGCCTCCGCGGTGAAGGGCGGCCGCTGCGTCGACACCTCCATGGGCCTCACCCCGCTGGAGGGCCTGGTCATGGGCACCCGCTCCGGCGACCTGGACCCGGCGGTGCTGCTCCACCTGTCCCGCAACGCCGGGATGTCCGTCGACGAGATCGACTCGCTCCTCAACAAGAAGAGCGGTCTGATCGGACTGTGCGGCGACAACGACATGCGCGAGATCCGCCGGCGGATCGACGAGGGCGACGAGCGGGCGGCGCTCGCCTTCGACATCTACGTCCACCGGCTGAAGAAGTACATCGGCGCCTACTACGCGGTCCTGGGCAAGGTCGACGCCGTGGCCTTCACCGCGGGCGTGGGCGAGAACGCGGCCCCGGTCCGCGAGGCCGCCGTGGCGGGCCTTACGGAGCTGGGCCTCGTGGTGGACGCCGGGCTCAACGAGATCCGTTCGGGCGAGCCGCGGCTGATCTCCCCCGAGTACGCGCGGGTCGCGGTCGCCGTGGTCCCGACGGACGAGGAGCTGGAGATCGCCACGCAGACGTACGCGCTGGTCAGCTCTTGATCAGCGGATCGTCATGATCCGTTCCTTGGTCTTTCCCACAGCTCGAATATTCCGCTCCGAAACAAACCGATAGGATCTGCCCCATGCGCCGTTCCAAAATCGTCTGCACCCTGGGCCCTGCCGTCGACTCCTTCGACCAGCTGAAGTCGCTGATCGAGGCCGGTATGAACGTGGCCCGTTTCAACATGAGCCACGGGTCCCACTCGGAGCACGAGGAGCGGTACAACCGCCTCCGCAAGGCCTCGGAGGAGACCGGCCGCGCGGTGGGCGTGCTGGCCGACCTCCAGGGCCCGAAGATCCGCCTGGAGACCTTCGCGGACGGCCCCGTGGAGCTGGTGCGCGGCGACGAGTTCACCATCACCGCCGAGGACGTCCCGGGCGACCGGACGATCTGCGGCACGACCTACAAGGGCCTGCCCGGCGACGTCGCCAAGGGCGACCAGATCCTCATCAACGACGGCAACGTCGAGCTGCGGGTCACCGAGGTCGACGGCCCGCGCGTGAAGACGATCGTCATCGAGGGCGGCGTCATCTCCGACCACAAGGGCATCAACCTGCCCGGCGCGGCGGTGAACGTCCCGGCGCTGTCCGAGAAGGACGTCGAGGACCTGAAGTTCGCGCTCGCCATGGGCTGCGACATGGTGGCGCTGTCCTTCGTCCGCGACGCCAAGGACGTCCAGGACGTCCACCGCGTCATGGACCAGGTCGGCCGCCGGGTACCGGTCATCGCCAAGGTCGAGAAGCCGCAGGCCGTCGACAACATGGACGAGGTCGTCATGGCCTTCGACGGTGTGATGGTGGCCCGTGGCGACCTGGCGGTGGAGTACCCGCTGGAGCGCGTCCCGATGGTGCAGAAGCGCCTGATCGAGAAGTGCCGCCGCAACGCCAAGCCGGTGATCGTCGCGACCCAGATGATGGAGTCGATGATCACCAACTCCCGCCCCACGCGCGCCGAGGCGTCCGACGTCGCCAACGCCATCCTGGACGGCGCGGACGCGGTCATGCTCTCCGCCGAGTCCTCGGTCGGCGCGTACCCGATCGAGACCGTCAAGACGATGTCCCGCATCGTCGAGGCGGCCGAGCAGGAGCTGCTCTCCAAGGGCCTCCAGCCGCTGGTCCCGGGCAAGAAGCCGCGCACGCAGGGCGGTTCCGTCGCCCGCGCCGCGTGCGAGATCGCGGACTTCCTGGGCGGCAAGGCGCTCGTCGCCTTCACCAAGTCCGGTGACACCGCCCGTCGCCTGTCCCGCTACCGCACGACACAGCCGATCCTGGCCTTCACCACGGACGCCGCGACCCGCAACCAGCTCACCCTGAGCTGGGGCGTCGAGACCTTCGTCGTCCCGCACGTGGACAACACGGACGCGATGGTCGACCTGGTCGACGCCGAGCTGCTCAAGCTCAAGCGCTACACCGAGGGCGACATCATGATCATCACGGCGGGCTCCCCGCCCGGCATCCCCGGCACCACCAACATGGTGCGGGTGCACCACCTGGGCGGCGAGAACCGCTAGGTTCCGGCGCCGGTACGCGTAACGACGGCCGTGGCCGCCGTCCCCCTCGCGGGGGCGGCGGGCCACGGCCGCGTCGTACCGGCCTCTCCGGCTCCGGCCTACGGATACGTGCCGTCCGTCTGGTACTGGTGGAGGTTCGGGATGTGCAGCGTCCCGCCGAACTGCCCCGCCTGACGGATCTTCACATTGGTGAAGAAGATCGGGATCGGCAGCTTGAGTCCCGGGATCAGCGGCGGCAGGCTCGTCGGCGACTGGGTGGACGGGAGGATCCCGAGGAGCTTCCCCTTCAGCTCCTCCGTGTACATGGTGACCTTGCCGCCCGTGAGCGTCGAGGTCGTCCCCATGCCGGCCACGTGGTACTGCTTGCCCTGGTTGTTGACGATCTGGTGGAGGTCCCTGATCTCCAGGGCGTCCGCGGTGAACTTGAGCACGGTCTTCTGCTGCTTGTTCGCCATCGTGACGCGCTTGACGCCCTCATAGGTGAGACCGGTCAGGGTGAGCTTGCTCGCCTCCAGGTACCAGGGCTGGTCGGGGAAGGCGTGGCCCTCGTTCTCGTCGACGACCGTGCCCTTGGGGCAGGGCCCCGGCTGCTTGCCACCGGTCCCGCCGGAGGGCGAGGCAGTGGGCGAGGGCGATTCCGGCGCGGAAGCGGGGGGCGAAGAGGTCGCGGACGGGGAAGGCGTCGCGGACGCGGGCGGCTTCGGCTCGGCCGTCGGCCCTGCCGCGGCCCTGCCCGGCTTCGGCGGCTTCGGCAACGCCCCCTGCGCCGATGGCGAGGGTGACGTCGAGGGCGAGGGTGACGCCGACGGACCGGTCCCGGCGGTCGGCGCGACCGGCGTGACCGGCTGCGTACCGCTCTTCCCACCGGTCAGGATGTCGGTGAGCTTCTTGCCGAGACCCAGCGGATCCAGCGGGTTGACCGTCCCGGAGGGCGGGGTGACCGCTGCCGGACCGCGATCCGGCACGGGCGAGTTCGTCGCGGGCCGCGAGCCGGACGACGAGGCGGGGGGCTCCTGACCCCGGTCCACCGGTGCCGACGACCGTTCCTCGGCGCCGGGCGTGGTCTTCGACCGGGCCGTACCCCCGGCCCCGGGGCGCTCGTTCGTGCCCGAGTCCGCACCCGCGGCCGTACCTGTACCCGTACCTGTACCCGCGGCCGTACCCGCGGCCGACGGTGTCGGCGAGGGCGTCCCGCGCTCCGCCGCGTCCGGCTCCGGAACCGTGTCCGGCGCGGTCACGCATCCCGCTTCCCCGAAGGGGTTCAGCGGCTGCGCGGGCCTGGCCTGCGCCAGCGTCGGCGTGAGGCCCATGCCCATCAGTACGGCGGTCGGCATCGCCGCGAGCGCGACCGCCTTGCCGGCCGGCATGTTCAGCCGGGCCAGCAGCGGCTTTCTCGGCGCCGCGTGGCGCGGACCGCTCCCGCCGCCGTGCGCGTGGTCAGTCGGCACGGTGCCTCCCGTCGGGCTCACCGGCCGCCGGGACGGCCGACTCGGACCGCGGCTCCCCCGGCGCCTCTCCCGGCGCCCAGGACACCCCGAGGCCGCCGCCGATCAGCGCCAGCAGGAATCCCACCAGGAAGGCGCCGAAATTGGAGACGACGAGGGAGACCAGCGCGAGGAGGATCGCGGCGACGCCGGCGAAGACCCTCGACTGCGGCTGGTACCACATGGTCAGGCCCAGCACGATCAGCAGTACGCCGATGATCAGCGATCCGGCGCCGGCCGTCGTGGCCATCCGGAACTGGAGATCGCCCAGCGAGACCGTCTGGTAGGGGATGTACATGACCGGGACCCCGGCCAGGATGCACAACAGGCCGCCCCAGAAGGGGCGTCGGCCCCGCCAGTCCCAGAACGAACGGCGGGTGCGGCCGAGCGTGTCGATCAGCCGTGGTCGCGTATCGGCGCTCATGGTGTACAGCTCCTCGGGACTGGCGAATCGGTGGTGCGTGGCGCTCAGTGACAGGTGCGCTCAGTGACGCGTGGCGCGCACGGGCGCGGTCGTGCTCACGGACGCGGTCGTGCTCACGGACGCGGTCGTGCTCATGGGCGCGGTCGTGGTCGCGGAAGGCGGCCGGTGACGGGCGTGGGGCCGGGCGGCCCGGTCCCACGCCCGTCCCGTCAGTCGAGCTCCGAGTCCTTGAAGCACTCGTCCTTGCCGAAGCCGACCTTCATCTTCAGGCCCTTGAGGGTGAAGGTGCCCGCGGTGGTCGCCCATGCCCGCTGCTTGGCGTCGGTGAAGGTGACCCGCTTGGCCTGCTGGGCGAACGAGCCCGGCACGTACTTGTCGCCGGCGTGCGGGCCGGGGCCCTTGCCGGCGCCCTTGCCCTTGAGGGTGTCGTCCACCGAGACGCCGATGTCGATGTCCTCGAACTGCGCGTCGGCCTTGAGGGCTTCGGCGTCGATGTAGAGCTGCTTGGCGTCGACGGCTTCCTTGTCGCCCGCCGTGAGCTTCATCGACACATCCTGGCCGATCAGCGGGATGGGCACGACGACGGACTGGCAGAGGTTGTTGATCGTCGCGTGGTTCACGCCGACGACCGCCACCGGGTGGGCACCCTTCGAGTTCTGGTCAAGGGCGCCGTACTGGACGAAGTCCTCGCCCACCATCTTCCCGGCCTGGACCTTGAACTGCTGGCCCGAAACACTGAACGACGCCGCGAGGGCGCCCTGCGCGACGGCCACACCGACCGCGGCCGACGCCGCGACACCGGGCACCATCACGACGGCGAACCTGCGCCATCTGGTCCCGCCACGAGTCCGGTCCTTCACGACTGTCCTCCTTCTCGGACGTACACCCCCGGTACGGGCCGGCTGCCCGTGCGGGGATGGGAGAAGAGCTACGTCCTCGGGAAGAAGAGCGCCGTCGCATCCGCTGGCGCCTGCCGCGCCCGTCACACACCGGCGATCACCCCCGAGCGACAACCACTGGCCACGCCTTCGCGCAACCTCCGGAACAGGCCCCGCCGTTGGCGCACGGGGACCCCCCTGTCCCAGGACCGGCGGACGGTGCCGCCGGCCCGCCCGGTGGGGACCCGCGACCCGCGCACGACCGATGGCCGGGCGGGGAGCGGACCGGGCTGGCCCGATCGTGGTCCATCGGGGGCCGGGGCACAAGAGGTTGATTACTTGCGAGTAACGAGCGGATAACCAACGAGCGGCCGGTATGTATCGCCACCGGACCGCCCGGCGCCGGAACGTGATCGAGGCCGAGGGGGCACAACAGAAAAACCCGGGCGAAAGCCCGGGTTTTCCTTACCGCGCGTAACAGCGGCCGCGTTTGCCAAGTTTTGGTAAAG
Source organism: Streptomyces sp. L500 (assembly GCF_054551825.1). Lineage (NCBI taxonomy): Bacteria > Bacillati > Actinomycetota > Actinomycetes > Kitasatosporales > Streptomycetaceae > Streptomyces > Streptomyces sp. L500. The sequence goes on along the minus strand of NZ_JBTOLC010000013.1, from coordinate 17,589 downwards.
CGCGGTCGCCCGTTCCGTATGTGACGCGGGAGGGACGAGTGCCCGTCGAGCGCGTGTCGAGTGCCCGTCGAGCGGCTGTCAGAACAGGGCGCGGGACAGCGCGGTACGCGCCGCCGTCACCCGGGGGTCGTCAGGACCGATCACCTCGAAGAGCTCCAGCAGCCGCATCCGCGCGGCGTCGCGGTCCTCCCCGGCCGTCCGCTTCACGGTGTCGATCAACCGCCCGAAGGCGTCCTCGACATGGCCGCCGACGAGATCGAGGTCGGCCGCCGCGATCTGCGCGGCCGCGTCGCCCGGCGCGTCGGCCGCGGCCTTGCGCACCGCCTGCGCGTCCATGCCCTGGACGCGCTCGAGGAGCCGCGCCTGGGCGAGGCCCAGCTTGGCCTCGGCGTTGGCCGGGTCGTCGGACAGCACGTTCTCGTAGGCACGGACGGCACCGCCCAGATCGCCCGCGTCCAGCGCGTCGTGCGCGGCGGACAGGGCGGCGTCATGGGGGCCGGCGGGCACCGTCGGGGCGGCCGCTTCTTCGCCCTCACCCGGCGCGACGGGCGCGCCCACGATACCGAAGCGCTGCTCGGCCACCGCGATCAGCTGGTCCAGCACCTGACGGATCTGGGCCTCGGGCGCCGCGCCCTGGAACAGCGGCAGGGCCTGGCCGGCCACCACGGCGAAGACGGCCGGAATGGACTGGACGCCGAACTGCTGGAAGAGCAGCTGGTTGGCCTCGACGTCCACCTTGGCGAGGACGAAGCGCCCCGCGTACTCGTCGGCCAGCCGCTCCAGCAGCGGGCCCAGCTGCTTGCACGGCTCGCACCAGTCGGCCCAGAAGTCGATGACGACGGGCACCTCGGCGGACCGCTGGAGGACCTCCATCTCGAAGCCGGCCTCGTCGACGTCGAAGACGAGGCGGCCCGCGGCCGGGGCCACGCCGTGGCGCGCCGCGTCCGCGCGCGCCTGCTCCGCCTTCTGCTTGGCTTCCCCGGCCGCCTTCACCGCGGCGAGGTCGACCACTCCACTCATGGACATGTTCCGTGGCTGCATGGCCCTATCCTCCCCCCTCGGCACGGCGAACCGGAAAACCGGCGGACGGCGGCTGACTGTTCCGCGCCGGGTCCCCACCCGGCGCCAGTGGCTGTCGCTCTTACGCTACGACCCGTAGCGTAACCGCAACGCCCCCTCCTCAACCCTGTGATCTGCCTCATACCTGGCGACCTACTCGGCGGTAAGGTCTCTCCATGAGCTCCGCCGCCCCTCCCCCGGCCCGCCGTACGGGCCGCCCACGCAGCGCCGAGGCCGATCGCGCCATCCTCGACGCGACCCGCGCGGCCCTGGTCGAGCTGGGCTGGGGCAAGCTGACCCTCGGCGACGTCGCGACCCGCGCCGGGGTCGCCAAGACCACCCTCTACCGCCGCTGGGCGGGCAAGAACGAACTGGTCGTGGACGCGGTGGCCGCCCTCTTCGACGAGCACCTGGAGCTCCCCGACCGCGGCAGCCTCCGGGCGGACATCGAGGGCGTCGTCCTCCAGTTCGCCGCGCTCCTGGAACGCCCGGAGACCAGGACGGCCCTGATGGCGGTGGTGGCCGAATCCACTCGCGACGACGCGCTGCGGAGGCGCATCCGCTCCGCGATCGTCGACCGCCAGAAGTCCCTCGTCCTCCTCGGCCGGGCCCGCGCCCAGGCCCGCGGCGAGCTCCCCCACGAACCCGACCCCACCTCGGCGGCCCGCAACGCCGACCTCATCTTCGACGTCATCGCGGGCGCGGTCGTCCACCGCACCCTGGTGAGCGCGGAACCGGTGGACGCCGAGTGGGCGCGGGGCTTCACCGCACTCCTGGTGGGCGGACTGACGGCCACGTACGGCTGACCGCAGGACTCAGAAACCCGCCGGTTCCGTGTACGTCCCCCACTCGTTCCGCAGCGCGTCGCAGATCTCGCCCAGCGTCGCCTCGGCGCGGACGGCGGCCAGCATGGGGGCGATCATGTTGGAGCCGTCGCGGGCGGCGGTCAGCATCGCGTCCAGGGCGGCGCGGACGCGGGCGTCGTCGCGGCGTGCCCTGCGGTCGGCCAGGACGCGCACCTGTGCGCGCTCCACCTCGTGGCTCACCCGCAGGATCTCCAGGTCGCCGGTGACCGAGCCCCGGTGGCAGTTGACGCCCACGACGCGCTTGACGCCCTTCTCCAGGGCCTGCTGGTGGCGGAAGGCGCTCTCGGCGATCTCGCCGGTGAACCAGCCGTCCTCGATGCCGCGGAGGATGCCGGAGGTCATGGGGCCGATGGGGTGCCGGCCGTCGGGGTGGGAGCGCAGGCCGCGCTCCTCGATCCGCTCGAAGATCTCCTCGGCGTCGGCCTCGATGCGGTCGGTGAGCTGCTCGACGTACCACGAACCGCCCAGCGGGTCGGCCACGTTGGCGACGCCCGTCTCCTCCATCAGGACCTGCTGGGTGCGCAGGGCGATCTCGGCTGCCTGCTCGCTGGGCAGGGCCAGGGTCTCGTCCAGGGCGTTGGTGTGGAGGGAGTTGGTGCCGCCGAGCACGGCGGCGAGGGCCTCGACGGCCGTCCGCACGACATTGTTGTACGGCTGCTGGGCGGTGAGGGAGACCCCGGCGGTCTGGGTGTGGAAGCGCAGCCACTGGGCCTTCTCCGTGCGCGCCCCGTAGACCTCCTTCAGCCGGCGGGCCCAGATCCTGCGCGCCGCGCGGAACTTGGCGATCTCCTCGAAGAAGTCGACGTGGGCGTCGAAGAAGAAGGACAGGCCGGGGGCGAACACGTCGACGTCGAGGCCGCGGCTGCGGCCCAGCTCGACGTAGCCGAAGCCGTCGGCGAGGGTGTAGGCGAGCTCCTGCGCGGCCGTGGCCCCGGCCTCGCGGATGTGGTAGCCGGAGACGGACAGTGGCTTGTAGGCGGGGATGGCGCGGGCGCAGTGCTCCATCAGGTCGCCGATCAGGCGCAGATGGGGCTCGGGCGGGAAGAGCCACTCCTTCTGGGCGATGTACTCCTTGAAGATGTCCGTCTGGAGCGTGCCGTTGAGGACGGCGGGGTCGACGCCCTGGCGCTCGGCGGCGACGAGGTACATGCAGAAGACGGGGACGGCGGGGCCGCTGATGGTCATCGACGTGGTGACGTCGCCGAGGGGGATGTCCTTGAAGAGGATCTCCATGTCGGCGGCGGAGTCGATCGCGACGCCGCAGTGGCCGACCTCGCCGAGGGAGCGGCCGTCGTCGGAGTCACGGCCCATGAGCGTGGGCATGTCGAAGGCCACGCTCAGCCCGCCGCCGCCGTTGGCCAGGATCTTCTTGTACCGCTCGTTGGTCTGCTCGGCGTTGCCGAAGCCGGCGAACTGGCGGATGGTCCATGTGCGGCCGCGGTAGCCGGAGGCGTACAGGCCGCGGGTGAAGGGGTACTCGCCGGGCCAGCCGATGCGCTCGAAGCCCTCGTAGGCGTCGCCGGGGCGGGGTCCGTAGACCGGGTCGACCGGCACTCCGGAGAGGGTGGTGAAATCGGCGTCGCGCTTGCGCGCCGCGTCGAACCGGGCCTGCCAGCGGCGGCGTCCCGCCTCGATCGCGTCTGCGTCCATGGGGGCCTCCGCCGCCTCGGCGTTTAGTAGGACGTCCTAGTAAATCCTCGCGCAAGAACGCCCCGGACACAAGGGACGTGTCCGGGGCGCGCGAGCCGAGCCGCCGAGGTGACTTCCGGCCGGGGCCGTCAGGCCCGTACGGGACCGGCCGCCTCGTCCGTGACCAGCGGCTCCAGCTCGCGGGAGACCTTGCGCTCGACCACGAAGGCGGCGCCCGGGATGGTGCCGGCGATCAGCACCCACGCCAGCTTGCCGAACGGCCAGCGGGCCTTGGAGCCCATGTCGAAGGCGAAGACCAGGTAGAGGACGTACAGCCAGCCGTGGGCGATGGCCACGACCCGGGTCGGGCCCGCGGCGCCGTCCATGTCCAGCAGGTACTTGGCGATGACGCCGATCGTCAGGAGGACCAGGAGGACACCGGTGACGTACGCCATCACGCGGTAGCGGGTCAGCACGCTCTTCTTCATGCAGGCGAGCGTAACGGTATGTTCCGGGGCGATCTTCGCCGCCCCGCCCTACGCGTTGCCCCGCCCCGCCCTACGCGTTCTCGTCGGCGGCGCTGTCGCCGCCCTCCTCCGTGAAGTCGTCCGCCGCCACCCGCAGGGGCCGCAGCACCCGGAAGATCTCCGCGCACTCCTCGGCGTCGTACGCGCCGAGCCCGAAGTCCATCGCCATCAGGTCCCGGGTGGCCGCGTCGACGACCTCACGACCCTTGTCGGTGATCGAGGCGAGCGTGCCCCGGCCGTCGTTGGGGTTGGGGCGCTTGTCCACGAGGCCGGCCGTGACCAGCCGGTCCACGGTATTGGTGACGGAGGTCGGGTGGACCATCAGCCGCTCGCCGATCTTCGACATCGGCAGCTCGCCCGCCTTGGAGAACGTCAGCAGCACCAGCGCCTCGTAGCGCGCGAAGGTCAGCCCGTACGGCTTGACGACCGCGTCGACCTGGCCCAGCAGGATCTGGTGGGCCCGCATGATCGAGGTGATCGCGGCCATGGACGGCACGGACCCCCAGCGCCGCTTCCAGAGCTCGTCGGCGCGGGCGATGGGATCGAAGGGGAGGCTGAGCGGCTTCGGCACGGCATCGAGCGTACCCGCCGGGCCCCTCCCGGCCGGGCCCGTCCCGGAATTCGGACATCCGCCGTCACGCGCCGTCACGCGCCGCTACGCGGCTCCGGTGGCCTCCCGCACGAGCTGCACCGCCGCCTTCAGGCTCAGCCCGGGCTCGGCCCGGCGCACCGCCCGCACCGCGTGCACCTCCTGCTCGCGCGGGTCCACGCCGGCGGCGGCGAGGACGCCGCGCGTCCACTCGGCGCGGACCTCGCGCTCGGGCCGGGCCGCGTGCAGCGCGATCAGCGCCGCGGCCCGCTCCAGGCCCGGCCGCTCGGCCTCGCTCGCGGTCTCCAGGGCCTCGCGCACGGCGTCGGCCACGGCCTGCGAGTCGCGCAGGACGAGGACGCCGAGGTCGAGGCTCCCGCCCTTCTCCTTGTCCTTGTCCCTGCCCTTGCCGAACACGCGCTCCCCCTTCGGTGGTTCCTTGATCAGCGAGATCGTACGACCTCGCGGACGACCGCCGTGACGGCCACCGTCCCGAGGAGCCCGGACCCGGCGACCACCAGGTGCACGGGGACGAACTCCGCCGCCGCGCCGGCCAGGGCCATGCCGAGGCCCTGGATCGTCATCGTCCCGGCCGACAGCACCGTCATCGCGCGGCCGCGCAGCTCCTCGGGTACGGCGGCGATGAACCACTGGTCGGCGCCCAGCGTGTACGCCGTCCCGGCCCCGGCCACCGCGGCCAGCAGCAGCGACCAGCCGAGCGAGGGCCGCGGCGCGTAGAGGAGGAACGGCAGGAGCAGCACGGCCGCCAGCGGCAGCGCGATCCGCTCCCGCGTGCGCGGCCGGAGCAGGGCCCCGGCGAGCACCTCGCCGGTGATCGCGCCGACCGGCATGGCGCAGAGCAGCAGCCCGGTGGCGGTGGAGCCGGCGCCGAGGTCGTGGGCGTAGGGGGCGGCGAGGGACTCGGGGGTGACGAGGAAGAACGGCGGGATCCAGGAGAGGAGGATGAGGGCACGTATCCGGCGGTGGGCGAACAGCTCGCGTATCCCGGCCAGGGAGGCCGCCATCAGTCCGCCTTCGCCGGCGTCGGAACCGGCGGCGGAACGGGCGGGCCGCCGCCGGGTGCCGAGGCGCAGCAGGGCGGCCGAGGCGAGGAAGCCGACGGCCGTGGCGACGAGCGCGGTGCGGGGCGCGACGACCGTCAGCAGCACCCCGCCCGCCGCGAAGCCGACGAGCTGGGCGCCCTGTGCGACGACGCGCAGCAGCGAACGCCCGAGGACGAAGCGGTCGCCCTCGCCGAGGATGTCGCCGAGCGTCGCCGCGCGCGTCCCGGCGAAGACGGGCGCGACGGCGGCGTTGACGCACCGCAGCGCGAGCAGCGCGGCCACCGGCGTGCCGGGCAGCGCCATGACGACGGCACCGGCGGCGCACAGCAGATCGCAGGTGACGAGGACGCGGCGTGCGGGACGCCGGTCGGCGATCCCGGCGAGCAGCGTGCCGCCGAGAACGTACGGCAGGAACCCGAGCGCGAAGGTGAGCGCACTGAGCAACGGCGAGCCGGTCAGCCGGTAGACGAGGACGGACAGCGCGATCTCACCGACGACGATCCCGAGCAGGGACAACACGTGCGCGGCGAAGACGGCCCGGAACTCGGGCACGGCGAAGACGGCTCTGTAGGGCGAGCGCGGCGGAACGGTTGACGTCGTGGACATGCCCGACAGCGTGCTGGGGGACGGGCGGCCGCTCTAGTCTTTCGGCCTCAGCCGAAAGAAAGGATCTCGGCGTGCCGTTCCACATGCGCTTCGAGGCGGACGACCTGTTGCGCTGCCGGTTCGGCATCTCCCCGCTGTGGGAGACCCACCAGGCGCTCTACACGTTGCTGCGGCCGCGGCGGCACGTGTACCACCTGCCGTGGCTGCGGCGGATGCGGGAGCCGCTGGCGTCGCTGGACGTCTCCTGGCTGTCCTTGGTGGTCCCGGACCGGGGTTATCACCCGGATTTCCTGTGCCCTCCGCCGAGCGGTCCGCTGGACTCGTTCGAGGACGAACTGGCGCGCGTACGGGCCACCGCCCCGGACCGGGCGCGCGAGGAACTCGCCCGTTCGCTGGCCGAGACACCGGGCGCGGCGGACTCGGCGCGGGGCCGGGCGATGCTGGCCGACCCGGCGGGCGCGGTGCGCGAACTGACGGCGGCGCTGGAACGGGCGTGGCACACCGTCCTCGCCCCGGACTGGCCGAGGCTGCGCGCGCTGCTGGAGGCGGACGTGGTCTTCCACGCGCGGCGGCTGGCCGAAGGCGGCCTGGAGCGCCTCTTCACCGACCTCCACCCCTCGCTGACCTGGGCGGACGACACCCTGACGATCCGCCGACCCGGGCACCACAGCCGCCGGCTGGGCGGGCGGGGCCTGATGCTCGTCCCCAGCGTCTTCACCTGGCCTGAGGTGATCGGCGGCTTCGACCCGCCGTGGCAGGCGACGCTGGTCTACCCGGCACGCGGCATCGGCGGCCTCTGGCACACCCCGCCCCCGCCGGCCTCCGACGATGCCCTCTCCCGTCTCCTCGGCCCCAACCGTGCCGCCCTCCTCACCACCCTCGACGAGCCCGCCTCCACCACCACCCTCGCCGACCGCCACGGCCTCGCCCTCTCCTCGGTCTCCGCCCACCTCCGTGTCCTCCGCGACGCGGGCCTGCTGACGTCGCGACGCGAGGGGCACCGCGTGCTGTACGAGCGGACGCCGCTGGGGACGGCGCTGCTCAGCGGCTGACGCAGTGCGTGCGGGCCGGCGTCACTTCTCGTAGCGCGTCAGGCCCTCGGTGGTGATCTTCACTCCGAGATCGGACAGCTCGACGTCTTCGCCGTAGAGGCCGTGCCTCCTCGCCTGGAACTCGCCGTCCCGAGGCAGGGTGTACAGGGTCCAACTGCCGTCGCGCGGGTCGATGAGGAGGTAGGCGGGAATCCCCGCGTCGGCGTACCAGCCGACCAGATCCCGGGTGTCCTTGGTGCTGTTGCCCTTGGACACCACCTCCACCACGAGCTCGACGTCACCCGGGTCCGTCAGCCAGTCGTCGGAGTCCGCGAAGCCCGCGTCGCAGACCAGCAGGTCCGGGGTGGTGTAGTCGTCCGGATCGCCAGGCATCGGGACCGAGGCCACCTGGAAGGCACTCAGGCGCCCAGGCAGCGTCAGCCGCAACTGGCTGTAGAGATTGTTGACGATTCCGGCCTGCTTGCCCGTGCGCGTGCGCGACATCATCACGACGCCTCGGATGATCTCGGCCCGCAGGCCGGTGGCCGCCTCGGCGGCCTCGGCCGCTCTGCGCAGCGGGGTCATATCGGGCTTGGGGCCGACGGGAACCACGTGGCGACTCTACCGGCGCCGCATCCGCCCGCCCGGAAAACGGAAAGCGCCCTCCCCCGCACGGGGAAGGGCGCCCAGTGAGCGGCGAACCCGGCGGTCAACCCTCCGAGAGGTACCGCTCCACCGTCTCGACCTTCGACGTCAGTCCGTCCGTCACTCCCGGCCGGATGTCCGCCTTGAGGACGAGGGAGACGCGCCCGCAGCGGGCCTCGACCGCGGCTACGGCGCGCTTGACGACGTCCATGACCTCGTCCCACTCGCCCTCGACGGACGTGAACATCGCGTCCGTACGGTTCGGCAGGCCGGACTCGCGGACCACGCGTACCGCGTCGGCGACGTATTCGCCGACGTCCTCGCCGACGCCGAGCGGCGATACGGAGAAGGCGACGATCATGCGTTGACCACGCCTTCCTTGCGGGCGCGCGCCGCGATGACCGTGGCCTCGGCCTCGCGGCGGAGCATGCGGTCGGCGAAGAAGCCGCCGGTCGGCAGGACGGAGAGGACGAAGTAGAGGGCGGCGGTCTTCAGCTCCCACTTGGTGCGGGACCAGGCGTCGATCCAGAAGACGACGTAGATGATGAAGAGGATGCCGTGGATCGCGCCCATCACCGGCACCGCGTTGAAGTCGGTGGTCCGCTTGAGCACCGAGCAGAGCATCAGGAGCAGGAAGGAAACACCCTCCGGCACCGACACCAGGCGGAGCCGACGCAGGGCGGAGGCGGTCTTGAGGTCCACGGGGCACACCTTCGGTCGCTAGTGGCGGGACGGTCACAGCTTGTGATGGCGTTCACAAGCCGCTCCATTGTCGCAGTACTGCTACGGATCACCGGCTCCGGGTCCGTTCCGGGCGTTCCGAGGGCCATGGGGCCTGTTGGAGCCGTATGTCCGCCCGCTAGCGTCTGGGCGTGGCTCAGTTTCGGCTCCACGGGAGCAAAGTCCTCGCCGTCGACATGACGGGGGACGCGGTCAAGGCCAAGAACGGCTCGATGGTCGCGTACGAGGGCGAGATGGCATTCAAGAAGATGACGGGCGGCGGTGACGGCCTGCGCGGCATGGTGACGCGCCGGCTCACCGGCGAGCAGATGGAAGTCATGGAGGTGAAGGGACACGGCACCTGCTACTTCGCCGACCGGGCGAGCGAGATCAATCTCGTCGCGCTGCGCGGGGAGACCCTCTACGTCGAGTCGAGCAACCTTCTGTGCACCGACTCCGCCCTGCGCACCGGCACGACGTTCACCGGCCTGCGCGGCGCCTCGCAGGGCAACGGCCTGTTCACCACGACCGTGGAGGGCACCGGCCAGGCGGCGATCCTCTCCGACGGCACGGCGATCGTGCTGCGCGTGACCCCGCAGACGCCCCTCCAGGTCGACCCGGGCGCGTACATCGCCCACACCGGCCGGCTCAAGCAGCACTTCCAGTCGGGCGTCAATTTCCGCACCTTCATCGGCGAGGGCTCCGGCGAGGCGTTCCAGATCCGCTTCGAGGGCGACGGGCTCGTCTACGTCCAGCCCAGCGAGCGCAACACCATCGGGGGTGACATCTGATGCCCTTCCGGCTCCTCAACTCACGGATGGTCGAGGCCCAGGTGATCCCCGGGCAGCGGCTGTTCAGCCAGCGCGGCGCGATGCTCGCCTACAAGGGCGACGTCTCCTTCACCCCCAGCATCACCGGCGGCCAGGGCGGCGTCATGGGGATGATCGGCCGCCGGATCGCCAACGAGGCCACGCCGCTGATGTCCGTGGAGGGCAGCGGCACGGTCATGTTCGGCCACGGCGGCCACCACGTCCACGTCATCGAGCTCACCGGCGACACCCTCTACGTCGAGGCCGACCGGCTGCTCGCCTTCGACGGCACGCTCCAGCAGGGCACGATGTTCATGGGGTCCCAGGGCGGTGTGATGGGCATGGTGCGCGGCCAGGTGACCGGGCAGGGCCTGTTCACCACCACCCTCAAGGGGCACGGCGCGGTCGCCGTGATGGCCCACGGCGGCTTCATCGAGCTGCCGATCACCGCCGGGCGCCCGGTCGTCGTCGACCCGCAGGCCTATGTCGCCCACCGGGGCGAGGTCCGCAACAAGCTGTCGGCCGCGATCGGCTGGCGCGAGGTCGTCGGCCGCGGCAGCGGCGAGGCCTTCCGGCTCGAACTCTCGGGCCACGGCACGGTGTACGTCCAGGCGTCGGAGGAGAAACTGTGACCGGCCCCGTCATCCACGACGCGTCCACGCTCCCGAGCAACGACAACGTCAACCCCTACACCTTCAGCGTCGACCTCAAGGGGCAGTGGTTCCTGCAGAAGGGGAAGATGATCGCCTACTACGGGCAGATCAACTTCCATGGCATCGGCCACGGCCCCCTCGACCGCCTGATCGCCGGCAGCTTCCACTCCCCCCTCCACGCGGCGGACTGGGTCGTCGCCGAGGGCCACGGCAAGATGCTCCTCGCGGACCGCTCCTTCGACGTCAACTCCTACGACCTCGAGGACGGCAACCTCACCGTTCGCTCCGGCAATCTGCTGGCCTTCGAGCCCTCGCTCTCGCTCAAGCAGTCGATCATCCCGGGCTTCCTCACCCTGATCGGCACGGGGAAGTTCGTGGCCGCGTCCAACGGGCCGGTCGTCTTCGTCGAGCCCCCGGTCCGCGTCGACCCGCAGGCCCTGGTGGGCTGGGCCGACTGCCCGTCCCCCTGTCACCACTACGACCACCAGTACCTCAAGGGCGTCATGGGCGGTGTCCGGCGGCTGACGGGGCTGGGCGGCGCGTCCGGCGAGGAGCACCAGTTCGAGTTCGTCGGCGCGGGCACGGTGCTGCTGCAGTCCACCGAGCAGTTGATGGCCGACATCGCCACCGGCGAGGGCCCGCCGGACGAGGCGGGCGTGCCGCACGGAACCTCCGGGAATCAGTCAATGTCCCCGCGTTTGCCGGGCCAGCTGGGCGACCTCCAGCGCCGCTTCGGGCTGTGAGCGGTACCCTGCGGAGTGTGACGGGTCGAACACACGACCTGCCGCACCGCATGCGCGCACCGCACCTTCATTAGTTAATCTTTCAACTTCTTAGGTAGACTCCCTCTATGGACACCGAGAACGGCACCCGCTGGCTCAGCGACGAGGAGCAGGCCGCCTGGCGTGCCCACCTGTACGTGAGCCGGCTGCTGATGCACCAGCTCGAACGGGATCTCCAGCCGTTCGGCCTCACCAACAACGACTACGAGATCCTGGTCAACCTCTCGGAGTCGAAGGACCACCGGATGCGGATGAGCGATCTCGCGACCGCCACGCTCCAGTCGAAGAGCCGCCTCTCCCACCAGATCACCCGCATGGAGAACGCGGGCCTGGTCCGCCGCGTGAACTGCGAGTCCGACCGTCGCGGCCTCTTCGCGGTCCTCACCGACCACGGCTGGAAGACCATGCGCGAGGTCGCCCCGCACCATGTGGCCTCCGTGCGCGAGCACTTCATCGACCTGCTGTCGCCGGAGGAGCTCAAGGCGCTCCACGAGTCCCTGGCGCCGGTCGCGAAGCACCTGCGCACCACGCGCGCGAAGTAGCGCGAAGGAGCACGTAGCGCGAAGCAGTCGACCGGCGGGTCGGCAGCGCGGTCCTCACACTCTCCGGACGGAGAGGGGAGGTCCGCGCTGTCAGCCCGCCGCCGACGACGGCCCCGCCGTCGTCAGTTCCGCCACCAGTTCGTCCGCCGCCGCGTACGGGTCCAGCGTCCCGCCGACCACCCGTCGCGCGAGCGCGCCCAGGCGCCGGTCGCCCCGCAGGTCGCCGATGCGCTCGCGCAGCGCCGTGACGGCGATGGTCTCGATCTCGTGAGCGGCGCGGCGGAGCCGCCGCTCCGCGAGGACGTCCCGCTCCGCCATCCACGCGTGGTGCTTCTCCAGCGCCGCGACGAACTCGTCCGTGCCCTCGTTCCGCGCGGCGACGGTCTTCACGATCGGGGGCCGCCAGTCGCCCGGGGTACGGGCCTCGCCCAGGCCCAGCATGTGGTTGAGCTCCCGGGCCGTGGCGTCGGCGCCGTCGCGGTCGGCCTTGTTGACCACGTAGACGTCGCCGATCTCCAGGATGCCCGCCTTCGCGGCCTGGATGCCGTCGCCCATCCCGGGGGCGAGGAGCACCACGGAGGTGTCCGCCTGGGAGGCGATCTCCACCTCCGACTGCCCGACGCCCACCGTCTCCACCAGGATCACGTCGCACCCCGCCGCGTCCAGGACGCGGATGGCCTGCGGGGCGGCCCAGGCGAGGCCGCCCAGATGACCCCGGGTGGCCATGGAGCGGATGTAGACGCCGGGGTCGGACGCGTGCTCGGACATCCGGACCCGGTCGCCGAGCAGCGCGCCGCCCGAGAACGGCGAGGAGGGGTCCACCGCGAGGACGCCCACCCGCCTGCCCTGCCGGCGGTACGCGCTCACCAGCGCGGACGTGGACGTGGACTTGCCGACGCCCGGGGAGCCCGTCAGGCCCACCACGTACGCGCCGCCGGTCAGCGGGGCGAGGGCCGCCATGACCTCGCGGAGCTGCGGGGACGCCCCCTCCACCAGGGAGATCAGCCGGGCCACGGCGCGCGGCCGCCCTTCCCGGGCCTGCTCGACCAGTGCGGGGACGTCCACCATCACGGCTCCCTCCTCGGGGACCTGCCTCGGGGCTACCTCACTTGTTGTTGCCCGGCACGCGGAGGATCAGGGCGTCGCCCTGACCGCCGCCGCCGCACAGCGCGGCGGCGCCCACCCCGCCGCCCCGGCGCTTGAGCTCCAGCGCGAGGTGGAGCACGATCCGGGCGCCGGACATGCCGATGGGGTGGCCGAGCGCGATCGCTCCGCCGTTGACGTTCACCTTTTCAGGGGATACGCCCAGATCCTTCATGGACTGCACGGAGACCGCCGCGAAGGCCTCGTTGATCTCGATCAGGTCGAGGTCGTCGACGCCGAGGCCCTCCTTGCGCAGGGCGTGCCGGATGGCGTTGGACGGCTGGGACTGGAGGGAGTTGTCGGGGCCGGCAACATTGCCGTGGGCGCCGATCTCGGCGATCCAGTGGAGGCCCAGCTCCTCGGCCTTGGCCTTGCTCATCACGACCACGGCGGCGGCGCCGTCGGAGATCTGCGAGGCCGAACCGGCCGTGATCGTGCCGTCCTTGGCGAACGCGGGGCGCAGCTTGCCCAGCGACTCGGCGGTGGTCTCGGCGCGGATGCCCTCGTCCTTGTTGAAGAGGACCGGGTCGCCCTTGCGCTGGGGGATCTCCACGGGGGTGATCTCGGCGTCGAAGAGGCCGTTCTTCTGGGCGGCGGCGGCGCGCTGGTGGGAGAGGGCGGAGATCTCGTCCTGCTCGGGGCGGCCGATGCCCAGGCGGGTGTTGTGCTTCTCGGTGGACTCGCCCATCGCGATGTTCTCGAAGGCGTCCGTGAGGCCGTCGTGGGCCATGGCGTCGAGCATCTCGATCGCCCCGTACTTGTAGCCCTCGCGGGACTTGGGGAGCAGGTGCGGCGCGTTGGTCATGGACTCCTGGCCGCCGGCCACGACGACGTCGAACTCGCCCGCGCGGATGAGCTGGTCGGCCAGGGCGATGGCGTCCAGCCCGGAGAGGCAGACCTTGTTGATGGTGAGCGCCGGGACGGACATGGGGATGCCGGCCTTGACGGCGGCCTGACGGGCGGGGATCTGGCCCGCGCCGGCCTGGAGCACCTGGCCCATGATCACGTACTGGACCTGGTCACCCCCTATCCCGGCCCGGTCGAGGGCGGCCTTGATGGCGAAGGCGCCCAGCTCGGCGCCGGAGAAGCTGCGCAGCGAGCCCAGCAGGCGGCCCATGGGCGTACGGGCACCCGCCACGATGACCGAGGTCGTACCGGATTTTCCGTGCGTACCAGACATGGGCGCGGCCCCTTCGAGCGGAGAGGGATGTTAACGGTCGTTGCCGTCAATGTACTGAGCGGTACGCCGCCCGGTCACCGGGCGGAAGGTGTGATCGCGCGCACGTTGCGTAACCGGGCGCGCGGCGGTGCACTGGACGCATGCTGACGCGAATCGACCACATCGGGATCGCCTGCTTCGACCTCGACAAGACTGTCGAGTTCTACCGTGCCACGTACGGCTTCGAGGTGTTCCACACCGAGGTCAACGAGGAGCAGGGCGTGCGCGAGGCGATGCTGAGAATCAACGGGACGTCGGACGGCGGCGCCTCCTATCTCCAGCTCCTGGAGCCCACCCGGGAGGACTCCCCCGTCGGCAAGTGGCTCGCGAAGAACGGCGAGGGCGTCCACCACATCGCGTTCGGCACCGCCGACGTGGACGCCGACGCGGCCGCCGTCAAGGACAAGGGCGTAAGGGTCCTCTACGACGAGCCGCGCACCGGATCCATGGGTTCCCGCATCACGTTCCTCCACCCCAAGGACTGCCACGGTGTGCTGACAGAACTGGTCACCTCGGCACCTTCCGTACACAAGGAGCACTGACCCTCCCCTGCCCCGGCCGGTAGAGTGCAGGTTCGGCCGGGGTACCACGGGTTCGCCCATGGGTCCCGGGCCGGGCTGTACCGATGATCTGACACCATTTCTTCGGAAGGGCGGGCTCCGGGTTCACCACCGACGCAGTACGGGGCCGGCCGCCGACGCGATACAGGGGACGGATGGACCGCGCTGTGCGGGGCTACGAGCGCCAGGAGAGTCAGCTGGAGGAAGCCGACCACCTCTCGCAGTTCGAGGCCGAGATGAAGCGGCTGAAGACGGAGCGGGAGAAGGCGGTCCAGCACGCCGACGACCTCGGCTACCAGGTCGAGGTTCTGCGCGCCAAGCTCCACGAGGCGCGCCGCAATCTCGCCCACCGTCCCGCCTATGACTCGGCGGACATCGGCTATCAGGCCGAACAGTTGCTCCGCAACGCCCAGATCCAGGCCGAGCAGCTGCGCAGCGACGCCGAGCGCGAGGTGCGCGAGGCCCGGGCGCAGACGCAGCGGCTGCTCCAGGAGCAGGCCGAGCGCCAGGCCCGGATGGAGGCGGAGCTCCACGCCGAGGCGGTGGCCCGCCGGCAGCGCCTGGACGAGGAGCTGAACGAGCGTCGGCGCACCGTCGAGTCGCACGTCAACGAGAACGTGGCCTGGGCCGAGCAGCTTCGGGCCCGTACCGAGGCGCAGGCCCGCCGGCTGCTGGACGAGTCCCGGGCGGAGGCGGAGGCCGCGCTGGCCGCCGCGCGCGCCGAGGCCCAGCGGCTGACCGAGCAGGCCAGCGGCCGGCTCGGGGCGGCCGCCGAGGAGGCCCGCGCGGAGGCCGAGGCGATCCTGCGCCGGGCGCGCACGGACGCCGAGCGGCTGCTGACGGCCGCCTCCACGCAGGCGCAGGAGGCCGCCACCCACGCCGAGCAGCTGCGGACGGCCACGACGGCCGAGGCCGACCAGGCCCGGAGCTCCGCGGCCGAGCTGACGCGTACCGCCGAGGCGCGGATCCAGGAGGCCGACACGGCCCTGCGCGAGGCGCGGGCCGAGGCGGAGAAGCTCGTCACGGAGGCGAAGGAGGCCGCGGCCCGGCGGCTGACCGCCACCGAGACGGACAACGAGCAGCGCACGCGCACGGCGCGGGCGGAGATCGCCCGCCTGGTGAGCGAGGCGACGAAGGAGTCGGAGGCGCTGCGGGCCGAGGCCGAGCAGCTGCGCGCCGACGCCGTCGCCGAGGCGGAGCGGCTGCGCACGGAGGCGGCCGCGGAGGCGCGCAGCGCCGTCGCCGAGGACTCCGCCGCCGCGCTGGCCAAGGCCGCCCGGACGGCCGAGGAGGTGCTGGCCAAGGCCACCGCGGACGCCCAGGCGGCGACGAAGGCGGCGGCCGCCGAGGCCGAGCGCATCCGCAAGGAGGCGGAGTCCGAGGCCGAGCGGCTGCGGGCGCAGGCGGCCGACACGGCCGAGCAGCTCAAGGGCGAGGCGAAGGACGACACCGCCGAGTACCGCAAGAAGACCGCCGAGCTCCAGGAGGAGGCGCGCCGGCTGCGGGCCGAGGCCGAGCAGCTGCGGGCGGACGCGGTCGCCGAGGGCGAGCGGATCCGCGGCGAGGCGCGCCGCGAGGCGCTGCAGCAGATCGAGGAGGCCGCGAAGACGGCCGAGGAGCTGCTGGGCAAGGCCAAGGCGGACGCCGAGGAGACCCGGAGCGGCGCGGCCGCCGAGAGCGAGAAGACGCGGGCGGAGGCGGCCGAGCGCGCCGCGACCCTGCGCAAGCAGGCCGAGGAGGCCCTGGAGCGGGCCCGCGCCGAGGCCGAGGAGATGGCCGAGGAGGCCGAGGACCACGCCGAGCGGGTCCGTGCCGAGGCCGCCGAGGCGGCGAAGGCGACGCGCGAGGAGGCCGAGCGCGCGGCCCGGGCACGGGCCGAGGAGGCCGCCGCCGAGCTGGAGCGGCTGCGGAGCGAGGCCGAGCAGCGCGTGGAGGCGGCGGAGACCGCGCTGCGCGAGGCGCGCGCGGAGGCGGAGAAGCTGCGCCGGGAGGCCGCCGAGGAGGCCGAGCGGCAGCGTACGGAGGCCGCGGAGCGGGCCCGGACGATCGGCGGCCAGGCCGAGGCCGACGCCGAGCGGCTGCGCGCCGAGGCGGCGGCGGAGGCGGCGGAGACCCGCGCCGAGGGCGAGGCCGCGGGCGCGCGGCTGCGCGAGGAGGCGGAGGCCGAGGCCGAGCGGCTGCGCACGGAGGCGCAGGAGACCGCCGACCGGCTGCGTGCCGAGGCGAACGCCGCGGCCGAGCGGACGGCCGCGGAGGCCGCCGAGGCGCTGGCCGCCGCGCAGGAGGAGGCCGCCCGGCGGCGCCGGGAGGCCGAGGAGCTGCTCGGTGACGCCCGTACGGAGGCGCGCACGGAGCGCGAGGCGGCGCACGAGCAGAGCGAGGAGCTGCTGGCCTCGGCGCGCAAGCGGGTCGCCGAGGCGCAGGAGGAGGGCCGGCGCCTGGTCGAGGAGGCGGAGGCGCGGGCGGCCGAGCTCGTGGCCGCCGCCGAGCAGACCGCCCAGCAGGTGCGGGAGTCCGTGGCCGGGCTGCACGAGCAGGCCGAGGAGGAGATCGCCGGGCTGCGTTCGGCGGCCGAGCACAACGCCGAACGGACCGTCACGGACGCCCAGATCGAGGCGGACCGGGTCCGTGCCGACGCCTACGCCGAGCGGGAGCGCGCGGACGAGGACGCGGCCCGGACGCGCAGCGAGGCCAAGGCCGCCGCGGACGAGATGCGGGCCGAGGCCGAGCGGCTGTCGGCCGAGGCGTCGCGGGCCCTGGACGAGGCCCGGGAGGCCGCGAACAAGCGGCGCTCCGAGGCGGCCGAGCAGGCGGACGAGCTGATCGCCGAGGCCATCGCCGAGGCGGAGAAGATGGCCACGGAGGCCACGCGCGCGCTGGACGAGGCGCGCGAGGCGGCCAACGGCCGGCGTACCGAGGCGGCGCTGCAGGCCGACGAGCTGATCGCCGAGGCGACGGCCGAGGCCGAGAAGATCGTCGCCGAGGCCGCGGAGCTGACGGAGACGGCGAAGGCCGACGCCGTCCGTTTCGAGGAGCGGGCGCGGGAGGCGGCGGACGCCCACCGCGCGG
Organism: Streptomyces sp. L500; assembly: GCF_054551825.1. NCBI lineage: Bacteria > Bacillati > Actinomycetota > Actinomycetes > Kitasatosporales > Streptomycetaceae > Streptomyces > Streptomyces sp. L500. Next base: position 76 of record NZ_JBTOLC010000013.1, on the reverse strand, counting down.
AGGCCGAGGCGGACGCCGACCGGCTGCGCGCCGAGGCCGCCCGTACCGTCGACGAGGCCCGGGAGGCGGCCAACAA
>NZ_JBTOLC010000129.1:0-897 GCF_054551825.1 Streptomyces sp. L500 | reverse complement strand
CTTACAACCCCTAACGAAATGACCTTTGGGGTGGTTGGATCGTCCCGGGACTGTCGATCTGGGGGTGCGGGGTGGCTCGGCGGAAGCCGTGGGAAGTGGATGATGAGCTCTGGGCGGTGATCGAGCCGCTGTTGCCGAGGGTGGAGCGTCGGGTTCGTCATCCTGGGCGGAAGCGGCATCCGGACCGGCTGGTGTTCCAGGGCATCCTGTTCGTCCTGCACACCGGGATCGCGTGGGAACACCTCCCGCAGGAACTGGGCTTCGGATCAGGCATGACCTGCTGGCGGCGCCTGGCCGAGTGGACCGAGGCCGACGTCTGGCCCCGGCTGCACGAGACCCTCCTGGCCCGGCTTCGCGGAGCCGGCGCTCTGGACTTCTCCCGTGCCGTGGTCGACGGCTCTCACATACGCGCGTTAAAAGGGGATCCAAGACAGGACGAAGCCCCGTTGACCGGGGCAGGAACGGCAGCAAGCACCACCTGATCACCGACGCCACCGGCATTCCGCTCGCAGCCACGCTGACCGGCGGCAACCGCAACGACGTCACCCAGTTCATCCCCCTACTCCAGGCCGTCCCACCGGTCCGCGGCAAGCGCGGCCGCCCCCGTCGACGGCCCGACACGGTGCTCGGAGACCGCGGCTACGACCACGACAAGTACCGACGTCTCGCCTGGGCCCTGGGCGTGAAACCCGTCATCGCCCGACGCGGCGTCCCCCACGGATCCGGCCTCGGCACCCACCGGTGGGTCGTCGAGCGCACCTTCGCCCACCTCCACTGGTTCCGCCGACTGCGGATCCGCTGGGAAGTACGCGACGACATCCACGAAGCCTTCCTCAGCCTCGCCTGCTCACTCATCTGTTGGCGACGCCTGAAGTCATTCCGATAGCAGTTCTTAGG
>NZ_JBTOLC010000128.1:0-900 GCF_054551825.1 Streptomyces sp. L500 | reverse complement strand
GTGAACCTCTTTCATCCTGTCCCGCGGGGGTGAAACGGGCAGGTCAGAGGTGGTGGTTGGTGACATAGCAGAGCCCCTTGTCGTTGGGGTGTTGATCTCACTCGACACCGGCGCCAAGGGGCTCTGTTGGTTCCGTATCCTGCCATGCTCGACGTCCCCTACGAGCTGGTCGAGCATGTCTCGTGGCTGATCCACGCCCGTCGGCGTGAGCTGAAGTCGCCGTGGCGGCGGCTGGGGTGTTTCAAGCAGGCGCTGCTGGTGCTGGCGCATCTGCGGAAGAACGAGACGTTCGCGCAGGTCGGGGCCGGTTTCGGAGTGTCGGAGTCCACCGCCTGGCGGTACGTGGACGAGACCCTTGAGGTCCTGGCCGCGTGGGCCCCAGGCCTGCGCGAGGCTTTGGCGGGCCTGGGTGAGGGGGACTTCGTCGTCGTTGACGGCACGCTGATCCCGACCGACCGGATCGCCGCGGACGAACCGTACTACTCGCAGAAGCACAAGAAACACGGCATGAACGTCCAGGTCGTCGCCCGCCCGGACGGAACCCCGCTGTGGTTCTCCCGCGCACTGCCCGGGCGCACGCATGATCTGACCGCCGCCCGGGCCCACGGCATCGTCCAGAACTGCCTCACCAGAGAAATCCTCGTTCTGGCCGACCGGGCCTACCAGGGTGCCGGCGCCACCGTCCGCACTCCGTACTACGGTCACCGCGAACTCCCCGACCACTACCAGCGGTTCAACCGCGTCCACGCGCGACTCCGGGCGCCGGGCGAACGCGCCTTCGCCCAGCTGAAGTCGTGGCGCATCCTCCGCCGGGCCCGATGCTCCACCAACCGCATCAGCCGTATCGTGCAGGCCGTCCACACCCTTTTGACCTGCGGCTATTCAGGATGAAAGAGGTTC
>NZ_JBTOLC010000127.1:0-1057 GCF_054551825.1 Streptomyces sp. L500 | reverse complement strand
CCACGTGATCCTGGAGCAGGCCGACCCGGAGCCGGAGCCGGAAGGCGACGACACCCCCGTCTCGGGTGCGGTCGTGCCCTGGGTGCTGTCGGGCAAGACCGAAGGCGCTCTGCGGGATCAGGCCGCACGCCTGCTGGCGCACGTCAGCGGAAGCCGGCCGGCGGATGTCGGATTCTCGCTGGTGTCGAGCCGGTCGAGCTTCGCGCACCGGGCCGTCGTACTGGCAGCCGACGCGGAGTCGCTGACGGGAGCGCTCGCGTCACTGGCGTCGGGTGAACCTGGCGCCGGTGTGGTCGAGGGTTCGGTCGGCTCGGGGAGGACAGCGGTGCTGTTCTCGGGCCAGGGCTCCCAGCGGCTCGGCATGGGACGGGAGCTGCACTCCCGCTTCCCCGCCTTCGCCGACGCGTTCGACGCGGTGTGCGCGGGCCTGGACAAGCACCTGGAGGAGCACCTGGACCGGCCCCTGCGGGAGGTCGTCTGGGGTGAGGACGAGGAGCTGATCAACCAGACCGTCCACACCCAGGCCGGGCTCTTCGCGGTCGAGGTGGCGCTGTTCCGGCTGGTGGAGTCGTGGGGCGTGCGCCCGGACTTCGTCGCCGGGCATTCGATCGGCGAGGTCGCGGCGGCGCACGTCGCCGGGGTGTTCTCGCTGGACGACGCCTGCCGGCTCGTCGCCGCTCGCGGGCGGCTGATGCAGGCCCTGCCCTCGGGCGGGGCGATGGTCGCCGTCCGGGCCACGGAGGACGAGGTTCTGCCGCTGCTGTCGGACGACGTCTCGATAGCGGCCGTCAATGGCCCGTCGTCGGTCGTGGTCTCGGGCACGGACGAAGCGGTGGCAAGGATCGCCGGGCACTTCGAGGCCGAAGGCCGCAAGACCAGCCGTCTGCGTGTCTCGCACGCGTTCCACTCGCCGTTGATGGAGCCGATGCTGGCGGAGTTCCGGGAAGTCGTGGAGGGCCTGGCCTTCGACGCTCCCGCCGTCCCGGTCGTCTCCAACCTCACCGGTGACCTCGCCAAGCCCGAGGAACTGGCCTCCGCCGACTACTGGGTGCGCCAC
>NZ_JBTOLC010000126.1:0-1180 GCF_054551825.1 Streptomyces sp. L500 | reverse complement strand
TCCGGCATCGAGGAGGGTGGTGACGTTGTCGGCGAACAGGACCGGCTCACGGACCTGACGCACCCAGTACTCCGGGGAGCACCACGTCTCCGGATCGGCCCACGTACCCGTCACGTTCGAGACAGCGGGAATCTGCGGGGCGTGGAACTCGACGGTGTCCAGGACCTGCCGGAAGTCCTCCAGCATCGGCTCCACCAACGGCGAGTGGAAAGCGTGCGAGACATCCAGACGGCGAGCGCGGAGTCCCCGCTCTGCCGCCTCGGCCATCACACGGTCCACAGCCTCCTCACGACCGGAGATCACGACCTGGCGCGGGCCGTTGACAGACGCAACCACCACACCATCAGCCAGGAAACCGGTGATTTCGTCCGGCGTAGCCTGCACCGCCGCCATCGCACCACCCTCGGGCAGCGCTTCCATCAACCGCGCCCGGGCAGCGACCACCCGGCATGCGTCCTCCAGCGACCACACACCCGCCGCATACGCGGCAGCCAGCTCACCCACCGAATGACCAGCCACGAACCCCGGCCGGACACCCCACGACTCAAACAACCGGAACAATGACACCTCAAGCGCGAACAACCCCGCCTGAGCCCACCCCGTCCGACCCAACAACCCCCCATCCGAACCAAAAACCACCCCGCGAACCGATCCGCCCAACAGCTGGTCAAGTTCCGCGCATACGGCGTCGAAGCTCTCGGCGAACACCGGGAAGTGGTCGTACAGCCCCCGGCCCATCCCCAGGCGCTGACTGCCCTGCCCGGTGAAGACGAATGCCAGGCCGCCCGCAGACCCCGAACCGGTGGTCACATGCGCTGCCGATTCCCCAGCGGCCACGGCCTTCAGGCCGGCGAGCAGTTCGTCCCGGTCGGAACCAACGACCACCGCACGATGGTCGAAGGCGCTGCGCGTCGACACCAGCGACCAGCCGACGTCCGTGGGCGCCGAAGCCAGGGGGTGGGCCAGGAGCTGGGCCGCTTGCGCACGAAGTGCTTCCTCGGTGCGTCCCGACAGCACCCACGGCACCGCGACTCCACCGGAGACGGGCACTTCTTCCGGGGCCCCGGACTCGGGAGCCTCCTCGACGATGACGTGAGCGTTCGTCCCCGAGATACCGAACGACGACACCCCCGCCCGACGCGGACGCCCCTCCACCGAGTCCCACGATCGGGACTCCGTC
>NZ_JBTOLC010000125.1:0-1182 GCF_054551825.1 Streptomyces sp. L500 | reverse complement strand
AAACACTCTCGGTGGCGAGGCGGGTCAGTCACCCCACCCGCGCGGCGAGGGCCTCGGACGCCCGCTCGTCGAAGAGGACGAAGCGGACCTCCTCCACCCGCGTCTCCGTCGCCCGCACCGTCTCCACCGCGATGCGGGCCGCGTCCTCCATCGGCCAGCGGTAGACGCCCGTGGAGATGGCCGGGAACGCGACTGTCCTTGCGCCCAGTTCGTCCGCTACGCGCAGTGACTCGCGGTGGCACGACGCCAGCGGCTCCGAGCGGTCCTCCTCTGCTGAGAACACCGGGCTCACGGTGTTGAGCGTTTACCCACTGCTCACCCAGCGATCAGCGACCGTCAGCGCCCGAGCCCTCAAGGGGAGAGGGAGTGCGCTCACCTGCCCGCCGCCGAGCATGGGCTCAGCGGTGTTCGTTGCCGGGTCCACGGCCACCGACACCGTGCCAGGACCCGGGCGTGAGTGAGGGCTGTCGAAGCGTAGCCCGGCCAAGCGGACCGGGGCGGGAAAGTCCTTCCCGTACTCGAACCGCATGCCCCGCATGCCGCGGCGAACACCCTGACACCCCAGGTGATCGGCTTCTCGCGGCGCTCCACCGGGGACGCCGAGTGCCCCACGGGGCTGGGCGTGCGAGGGTCAGTGCCCCAGCGCCGCCTTGGCCGCGACGATGACGAGGCCGAGCAACAGGTTGACGACGCCCTCCGCGGCTGCCATCCGGCGGGACGCGCCCGCCCGGAGCGCGCCGAGGGCCGCCCAGAGGACCTGCTGGGCCACCGCCACGGCCAGAGCCAGCCAGGCCGTGCCGGCCCGGTCCGCCCCGAGCAGCGGGCCGGTCGCCACCGCCGCCGCGGGCAGCACCGCGGCCTCCACGATGGACCACTCGTGTCCCGCGACCCGCCGCACCTCCCGGTGGTCAAGGGGTCTGCCGACGACCCGCTCACCGGCGACCCGCGCGTACACGTGCGCCGCCCAGAACACCACGCCCGTGACCAGCAGCAGCACGATCAGCTGAAGCCGCGGGAAACCACCGACGCTACCGGCCGTGGCCACCACGGACGCCGCGAGCAACGAGCCGTACACCGCGCCCGCGTAGTCCGTCCGAGCGGAAGGGCGCCGCTCCTCGTGCGAGGGTTGCCCGCCCGGGGCCGAAGAACTGCTCACCGACCCACCATGATGGACCGCATCGC
>NZ_JBTOLC010000124.1:0-1249 GCF_054551825.1 Streptomyces sp. L500 | reverse complement strand
CGCCGGCGGGCGCCCGCAGCTGCCGGCCCGTGGCGCCGCCGCCCCCGGCGACGCCGGGCGGCAGGCACCGGGCTGGAGCACCGAGCAGTCCCCGGCCGCCGGCCAGGGCGCTCCGGCGGGCCCGAAGAACGGTCTGTCGGGCCTGACCCGCAAGGGCAAGCCGAAGAAGGGCCCGGTCGACGACTGGCCGATGTCCTCCGACGGCGCGCCGCGCGCCGGTCAGGAGACCCCGCGCGGTCACGAGGACGTCGAGGCCACGGGCGGGTTCCCCGTGCCGGCCCCGAACGCCCCGCGTCCCGGCGGCGGCCCCGGCGACACCGCGCAGTTCCCGCCGGTCCCCGCGACGGACACCCCCCGGGGCGGCCGTCAGGACGGGCACACCGGCCAGTTCGCCGTGCCCGCCGACGCCGAGCGGGCGCCGGCCGCGGGCCCCGGTGACACCTCGCAGTTCGCCGCGCTCGACCCCTCGGGCCGGCCGCAGTCGGGCACGGGCCAGTTCGCGCTCCCGGGCGCCGGCGTCCCCGGCGAGGCTCCGGGCAGCACGAGCGGCGAGTACGCCCGTCCCGCCCCGGACGCCCTGGCGACCGGCGGCACCGGCCAGTTCCCGCAGGCCGTCGCCCCCCGCGACGACCTGTCGGGCACCACGGGCAGGTTCGCCCAGCCGGTCGACGAGGACCCGCTGACCAGCACGACCGGCCAGTTCGAGCTGCCGGCCGCCGGTCCGTCCCCGCTCTTCGAGGAGCTGGAGTCGAACTGGTTCCGCGGCGAGACCCCGGCGGCGGGCGTGCCCGTCCAGCCGGCCGACTCCGAGCGGCCGCGGGCCGACCGGGGCGACGGAGCCTCCCAGGGCGCCTGGGACTCCCCCAACGACGAACGCTGGCGCCGGGCCGAGGCGGTCCGGGAGCCGGCGGCGGGCGGGATCACCACCTCGGGGCTGCCGCGGCGAGTGCCGCGCGCCAACCTCGTCGAGGGCACCGCCGAGCAGCAGTCCCCTTCGACGACCGGTCCGCAGGTCTCGCGCGCCCCCGACGACGTGCGCGGCCGGCTGACCAATCTCCGCCGGGGCATCCAGCAGGGACGTCAGGCCGGCAACGGCCCGGCAACCGGCAGTACCAATGTTGGCCCCACTCACCAGCAGGAGCGTTAGTTGAGTCCGATGAGCCAGGCGGCGCAGAATCTGAACTGGTTGATCACCAACTTCGTGGGCAACACCCCGGGGGTGTCCCACACGGTGGTGGTCTCCGCCGAT
>NZ_JBTOLC010000123.1:0-1321 GCF_054551825.1 Streptomyces sp. L500 | reverse complement strand
GCGTTGAGTTCGTTCTCGGCGACGACGTCGGCGAGGGCGCGGGCGGCGGCGAGCATCATGTCGGTGTTGACGGTGCGGGACTGGGCGTCGAGCAGGCCGCGGAAGACGCCGGGGAAGACCAGCACGTTGTTGATCTGGTTGGGGAAGTCCGAGCGGCCGGTGGCCACCACCGCGGCGGTCTTGCGGGCGATGGCGGGGTCGACCTCGGGGTCGGGGTTGGCCAGCGCGAAGACGATGCCGTTCTCGGCCATCGCGGCGACGTCCTCGCCGTCCAGGACGTTGGGGGCGGAGACGCCGATGAAGACGTCCGCGCCGCGCACGGCCTCCTTCAGCGTGCCCGTGACGCCCTCGGGGTTGGTGTTGTCCGCGATCCAGCGCAGCGCGGATTCCGGGCTGGCGGAGACGAGGTCGGGGCGGTGGCTGTGGACGACGCCGTGGATGTCGGCGACGACCGCGTGCCGTACCCCGGCCGCGATCAGGAGCTTGAGGATCGCGGTGCCGGCCGCGCCGGCGCCGGACATCACGACGCGGACGTCGCCGATGTTCTTGCCGACCACGCGCAGGGCGTTGGTGAGGGCGGCCAGGACGACGATGGCGGTGCCGTGCTGGTCGTCGTGGAAGACGGGGATGTCGAGGGCTTCGCGCAGGCGGGCTTCGATCTCGAAGCAGCGGGGGGCGGAGATGTCCTCGAGGTTGATGCCGGCGAAGCCGGGGGCGATGGCCTTGACGATCTCGACGATGGCGTCGGAGTCCTGGGTGTCCAGGCAGATCGGCCAGGCGTCGATGCCGGCGAAGCGCTTGAAGAGGGCGGCCTTGCCCTCCATGACGGGCAGGGCGGCCTTGGGGCCGATGTTGCCCAGCCCGAGGACGGCGGAGCCGTCGGTGACCACGGCGACGCTGTTGCGCTTGATGGTCAGGCGGCGGGCGTCCTCGGGGTTCTCGGCGATGGCCATGCAGACGCGGGCGACGCCGGGGGTGTAGACCATGGAGAGGTCGTCGCGGTTGCGGATGGGGTGTTTGGAGGCCATCTCGATCTTGCCGCCGAGGTGCATCAGGAACGTGCGGTCGGAGACCTTGCCCAGGGTGACGCCCTCGATGCCGCGGAGCTTTTCGACGATCTCGTCGGCGTGCTCGGTCGAGGTGGTGGCCATGGTGACGTCGATGCGCAGCTTCTCGTGGCCGGAAGCGGTCACGTCCAGGCCGGTCACGGACCCGCCGGAGGACTCCACGGCCGTGGTCAGCTCACTGACCGCGGTCCCCGACGCGGGAACCTCCAGCCGGACCGTCATCGAGTACGAGACGCTGGGCGCCGTTGCCATGG
>NZ_JBTOLC010000122.1:0-1401 GCF_054551825.1 Streptomyces sp. L500 | reverse complement strand
TACTGCAACGGTGCTTGTCGTGACAGTTGGGCAGGTGGGTCGTTGTTCAGTTCATGGGTGGGGAACTTGCTGATGCCCGGTCGTGGGCTGGTGAACTGAAGGCTTTGCATGAGCGTTTCGTGCACCGTTTCTCCAGGTCGGAGCCACGTGAGTCGGCTCTTGCCTATATGCGGGGACTGGTCGCTCCGTTGGAACGGAAGAACGGCTGGACACTGGCCGAGGAGGCCGGGCATGCGGGTCCGGACCGGATCCACCGGCTGCTGAACCGGATCGACTGGGACGCCGATGAGGTCCTCGACGACGTGCGGGACTACGTCGTCGAGCATCTCGGCGACCCGGAAGCGGTGCTGATCGTGGACGACACAGGTTTCCTGAAGAAGGGTGTCCGCTCGGCCGGCGTCCAACGTCAGTACTCCGGCACCGCCGGCCGGACGGAGAATTCCCAGATCGGGGTGTTCCTCGCCTATGCCGGCGGCCGGGGCCGCACGTTGATCGACCGCCGCCTGTATCTGCCCACGTCGTGGACAGATGACCGTGAACGGTGTCGGGCCGCGGGCATCGGGGACACGGTCGGCTTCGAGACAAAGGTCGTCACCGCAAGGGCGATGGTCCGCCGGGCCGTTGCGGACAAGATCCCGTTCCGGTGGGTGACCGCGGACGCCGCTTACGGCTTCTCCAAAGGCTGGCGGTCCGAGCTGGAGCGGGCCGATGTCTTCCACGTCATGGCCACCACCCGGCACGACACCGTCGTCACCAGCTGGGCCATGGACCACCCCGTCCACGACCTGTTTCCCGGGCTGCCAAGGCAGAAGTGGAAGCGTCGTTCGTGCGGGAACGGGGCCCATGGCCCGCGGGTCTACGACTGGGCGAGGGTCGAGGTCCGTCCCTGGCACCGCGAGGACCGCCGACACTGGGTGATCGCCCGCCGAAGTGTCCGCAGGCCGGACGAGATCTCGTATTACATCGCCTACTGCCCGGCCGAGACCACACTGGATGAGCTGATCCGCGTCGCGGGAAGCCGGTGGGCGGTCGAGGAGTGCTTCCAGACCGCGAAACAGGAATGCGGCCTGGACGACTACCAGGTCCGCCGCTACGACGGATGGCACCGCCACATGACCCTGGCCATGGCCGCCCACGCCTGCCTCACCGTTCTGCGGGCCCGCGAACTCGACACCGGGAAAGCAGAAACGGATCCTCCCAGCTCATGCCCCTGAGCCTGCCCGAGATCCGACACCTGATCCACCGGCTCACCCGGCCCCGCCCGAACATCGACCACGTCCTGCACTGGTCACGCTGGCGACGCAGACGACAACACCAAGCCCGCACCAGCCACTACAAACGACGCGGCCACACACCACCAGAAACTACCCAACCATCACGACAAGCACCGTTGCAGTACTA
>NZ_JBTOLC010000121.1:0-1434 GCF_054551825.1 Streptomyces sp. L500 | reverse complement strand
GTGCGCAAGGTGCTTATCGCCAATCGTGGCGAAATCGCTGTCCGTGTCGCTCGTGCGTGCCGGGACGCGGGGATCGCCAGTGTGGCGGTCTATGCCGATCCGGATCGTGACGCGTTGCATGTCCGGGCGGCCGACGAGGCGTACGCGCTGGGTGGTGAGACCCCGGCGACCAGTTATCTGGACATGGCCAAGGTCCTGGCCGCCGCGGCGGAGTCGGGTGCGGACGCGGTGCACCCGGGGTACGGGTTCCTCTCCGAGAACGCCGAGTTCGCCCAGGCCGTCCTCGACGCCGGCCTGACCTGGATCGGCCCGCCCCCGCACGCCATCCGCGACCTCGGTGACAAGGTCGCGGCCAGGCACATCGCCCAGCGTGCCGGTGCCCCTCTCGTCGCCGGTACCCCCGACCCGGTCTCCGGGGCGGAGGAGGTCGTGGCCTTCGCCGAGGAGCATGGTCTGCCGATCGCGATCAAGGCGGCGTTCGGTGGCGGCGGCCGCGGCCTGAAGGTCGCCCGCACCCTGGAGGAAGTCCCCGAGCTGTACGACTCGGCGGTGCGTGAGGCGGTCGCGGCGTTCGGGCGCGGGGAGTGCTTCGTGGAGCGCTACCTCGACAAGCCCCGCCACGTCGAGACCCAGTGCCTGGCCGACACCCACGGCAACGTCGTCGTGGTCTCCACGCGTGACTGCTCGCTGCAGCGCCGCCACCAGAAACTGGTGGAGGAGGCCCCCGCGCCGTTCCTGTCGGATGAGCAGAACGCCCAGCTGTACGCGGCGTCGAAGGCCATCCTGAAGGAGGCCGGCTACGTCGGCGCCGGCACGGTGGAGTTCCTGGTCGGTGCGGACGGCACGATCTCCTTCCTGGAGGTCAACACGCGTCTGCAGGTCGAGCACCCGGTGACCGAGGAGGTCACGGGGATCGACCTGGTGCGGGAGATGTTCCGGATCGCCGACGGCGAGGAACTCGGCTACGACGACCCGGCGGTACGCGGTCACTCCTTCGAGTTCCGGATCAACGGCGAGGACCCGGGCCGCAACTTCCTGCCCGCCCCCGGCACCGTCACCACCTTCACCCCGCCCACCGGCCCCGGTGTGCGTCTGGACGCGGGCGTGGAGTCCGGCAGCGTCATCGGCCCGGCGTGGGACTCGCTGCTGGCGAAGCTGATCGTGACGGGTGCCACGCGTGAGCAGGCGCTGCAGCGCGCGGCGCGTGCGCTGGCGGAGTTCCAGGTCGAGGGCATGGCCACCGCCATCCCCTTCCACCGCGCCGTGGTCACCGACCCCGCCTTCACCAGCGACCCGTTCCACATCCACACCCGCTGGATCGAAACCGAATTCACCAACACCATCCCGCCCTTCACCGGCGCCGCCGCCGAGGAGGAAGAGGAACTCGGCCGCGAGACGGTCGTGGTCGAGGTGGGCGGCAAGCGCCTTGAGGTC
>NZ_JBTOLC010000120.1:0-1437 GCF_054551825.1 Streptomyces sp. L500 | reverse complement strand
CACCCGCAGCACCGTCTGGGCGACACTCAGCTCGTACTCGCGCGGCTTGAGCTCGTAGTCCACGAACGTGCCGGTGATGGCCGGCTCGCCGACGTGGCCCGAGGTCACCGCGATGTCCGCCTCGCCCCGCTTGTTGGCGGGGGGCGCGGGCCGGGACGCGAAGCCCGCGACGTGCGCGCGCAGCGCGTCGGAACGATCGGCGATCGCCTCGAACGCCTGCCGGCTGAGCGTCAGCACCGCGCAGCGGGTCACGGCCCGGACGGTGAAGGCCCAGGTGCCGTCGGGCTCCAGGGGAACCTTCTCACCGAAGTAGTCGCCGTCGGCGAGGGTGCCGAGCGCGGTCTCGTCCCCGTACTTGCCGGTGCCGGTCTTGGCGAGCTTGCCGTGCGCGATGAGGAAGATCTGATCGGCGGGCTGCCCCGCCTCCACGAGCGCGTCGCCCGGGGCGTACTCCCGCTGCACGAAGGCGTCCGCCAGGGCCTCCAGGACGTCGGCGTCCTCGAAGCCGCGCAGGACGGGCAGCTCGCCCAGCTCCGGCGGGATGACCCGGATGTCGGCGCCGGTGGAGATGAACTCCACCCGGCCGTCCCCGACGGTGTAGGTGAGCCGCCGGTTGACCCGGTAGGTGCCGGCCGAGACCTGCACCCAGGGCAGGACGCGCAGCAGCCAGCGCGAGGAGATCCCCTGCATCTGGGGGACGGACTTGGTGGTCGTCGCGAGCTGGCGTGCCGCGCCGGTGCCCAGGCTCAGCTGTGCCTGAGCGGCCTGCTCGGTGTTCTCCGGCTCCACTGACGTGGTCATATGTGGTGATCACCCATCTGTGTGAATCAGGCTGTGAAACGTGATGCGGAGCACCCCGGAGAGCCGGACGGCGGCTGTGCCCAGACCGATGGGCCCGCCCGGCTGTCGGGGTGCCGATCCTCTTCACGCGCTCATACGGGAAGAGGCTTCGACGGAATTCCTCAGTGCCCGATCTCGACGTTCTCGAGGATTCCGAGGGCATCGGGCACCAGGACCGCCGCCGAGTAGTAGGCGCTCACCAGATAGGACATGATGGCCTTTTCGCTGATGCCCATGAAGCGCACCGAAAGGCTCGGCTGGTATTCATCGGGAATTCCCGTGCGGTGGAGGCCGATGACGCCCTGGGACTCCTCACCGGTGCGCATCAGCAGAACCGAGCTGACACCCGTCTCCGTGATCGGGATCTTGTTGCAGGGGTAGATGGGGACGCCCCGCCAGGCCGGCAGGGAGTGCCCGCCCACCTGGGCGCTGTCCGGGTAGACGCCCCGGCGGTTGAACTCCCGGGCGATCGCCGCGATGGTGCGCGGGTGGGCCAGCAGGAAGCCCGGGTCCTTCCAGACCGTCGCCAGCAGTTCGTCGAGGTCGTCGGGGGTGGGCGGTCCGCTGCGGGTGTGGATGCGCTGGCCGAGGTCGGCG